>JANQIZ010000165.1 GCA_028281895.1 Dehalococcoidia bacterium | reverse complement strand
CGGATTGGTTTTCCATACGTTTACATGATACTCGCCGGTCGCTAACTCCGTTGATGTGGAAAACCCCGCGGCTCTATCTACCGCGCCGGCGCCGCACTTTGCCTCAATCGGTTGGACCGTCAATCGTGCACGTTTGTGCGGGCAACAGGCATGATCTGGAGGCGGCACTGTCACAACCGCCGCCGCACCTTGATCCACATCTACTGCGACGTGCAGGCTCATGGCCTGGCGGGCGCGCCGAGGGCATTCGAGGAACTTGCCAGTCACCGATCATACGCGGTCTGTCGCTGCCGAGGTCTGTGATGCTGTGCGAGTGGTCTCTGACTTCAGCGCAGTGGTAGTCCTGCTTCAGTCTGAAGACGGCGGTGTGCTCACTCCCGCAGGCTGGTTGCTCGGTGGCGGCGCTCCTGGCCAGGCAGAGCTAACCGAGTCGGCGTCTGGCAGCGGTCCTGGCGCACGCGCGCTGGCGCTCGGAGTGACGCTTGTCTATGGCGCTTCCGACAACCCTGTTGACGATCTGCCGCTGTGGGCTACAGCCAGAGGATTCACCGTTGGCCTCGTGATGCCGCTGTCGAGGAACGGGAAGACCTTTGGCGCGGTCTACGCGCTGCGACGTGAGCCGCAATCGCCGACAGACGCCGAGATCCACATGGCCGAACTGGCTGTCCTGCATGGAAGCCGCACGCTGCCGGTGCTGGTCAAGGACTTCGTTCTCCACGAAGAGGACGAAGCGCTCACCTATACGCCATCGGCACAGGAACAGGTGCGAGACCTGCAGCGTCTCTCGTTTGAGGGTCTTGATATCGACCCTGTGAGGGAGCAGGCGGAGCTTGGCGGACAGGCTGTTTCGCTGTCTCGAACCGAGTTCCTGATGCTCTACACGCTGGGGATGCAGCCGGGCGAGATTGTGCCTCATCACGTGCTGCTGGAGGTCTGCTGGCCAGACGACTTCCCGGCGCTCAGCGCGGTTGACGCCACGGTCTACAGATTGCGCAAGAAGCTCTCACTGGCAATGCCCGGCGCTGGAAAAGACCTGGTGAAGACCGTTCGCGGCAAAGGCTACCGGCTTGTGGCCATGGCAGTTGAAAAGCAGCCACCGGTCGAGGTTGATGAGTCAGGCTTAGACGTTCCGGAAACCGCTCCAGCTCTGCTTGATTGAGCCTGTCTCTAGTCGTTCGACTTCTACGGATGTGAGCTATTTGCGTGTTACTCGCACTTGTGCCTGCGTCGAGTGATAGCGTTGAATGACCCTACCGGGCGTCTCGAAACGCGGCTCCCGGCGATCTGACGACGTACAGCGAGCGGAATTGGCGTTGAAATGAAACTCGGATTCATCGGTGGCGGCGTGATGGCTGAGGCCATCATCGCGGGAATACTCGACTCGGGACTGGATGCACGGATCTCGGTTGGAGAGCCGGTGCCGGTTCGGCGCGAGGCTCTTCAGAAGCACGACGGTCTCAACGTCACTGATGACAACGCGGCTGCTGTCGCCAGAGCCGACATCGTGGTTCTCGCAGTCAAGCCGCAGCAGTTCGATAGCGTCGCCGAATCGCTTTCTGGCGTGATAGAAGAAGAGCAGACCGTTCTGTCGATCATGGCCGGGGTGAAGATGCACTCAATCGGCCTGAAGCTGAACCACAGACGGCTGATCAGGGTGATGCCGAACACGCCGATGCAGGTGCGGCAGGGAATATCAGCGTGGACTGCGACTGATGAGGTGCCGGAAGAGGTGATCTCGTTCACCGGCGAGATGCTGCGCTCACTTGGCGATGAGCTGAAGTTCAGCGATGAGCGATATGTCGACATCGCCACCGCGCTTAGCGCCAGCGGTCCGGCCTATGTGTTCATGTTCATAGAGGCGCTCGCAGACGCAGGAGTAAAGCTCGGGCTTCCGGTCCACGTCTCACGGCACCTCGCCAGGCAGACGGTGCTTGGCAGCGCGGCGCTTGCGAGAGAGACAGGCAAGCATCCGGCTGAGCTTCGCAACATGGTCACTTCGCCCGGCGGCACAACCGCGGCCGGCCTGCATGCCCTGGAAGAGGGCGCGCTGCGAGCGACGGTGATGAATGCGGTTGAGGCTGCGTTCCTGCGTGGCGAAGAGCTTTCGGAAGGCAAGTAGCGATGGATGCTGCGCTGATCGTCGGAGTGATAGCGACTCTGCTGGAGGCGATAGGATTCCTGCTGGTGGCGCGTGCCCTGACTTCGTGGTTTCCAGATCTGCGCCGATACCAGATCGTGCAGCTCCTGTGGGAGGTCACGGACCCGATCCTTGAGCCACTGAGGCGAGTCATACCACCAATCGGTGGGATTGACCTCAGCGTGATGATCATAGTGATCAGTATCTTCACACTGGCTGAGCTTCTCAGAGCATCTGTCTGATCTCGTCAGCGCTCAGTCCGGCCACTTCGACGACCTTGTTCCGGGACGTACGGCCAGAGACGATCTCCACGTCTGATCTCGCCACGCCAAGCTGTCTGGCAAGGAGCTTGACGACCGCGGCATTGGCCTTGCCGTCTTCCGGAGGTGCGGTCACTCGGACACGCAGAGCGTCTGCGTCGAGCCAGCCGGAAATCTCGTCCCTGGATGCCCTAGGCTGAACGCGCAGGTTGATCCGGCCCATGGCGGAGTGACTCCGAGCTAGAGATCGGCCAGGAGACGCTGAGCCTCGCTCACGCCGTCAGCCACCGCCACGGTGCGAGCCTCGTCCTCGCGCCGCACCTTCACCTCTAGCCCGCCGTTCTGGAGGCTGCGCTTCGAGATCACGATTCGCAGCGGCATGCCGATCAGATCGGAGTCCTTGAACTTCACACCGGGAGGAGCGTCCCTGTCATCGAACAGCACCTCGATCCCGGCCTTCTGCAGGTCTTCGTACAGCTGCTCCGCATCCCTGCGGATATCAGGGTCTTCGAGGTTGAGGCCGACGAGCGATACCTCGAATGGCGCTATCGCCTTTGGCAGCGTGATGCCGTTGTCATCGTTGTTGGCTTCTATCGCTGCAGCAAGAAGTCGTCCGACGCCGATGCCGTAGCAGCCCATCAGCGCGGGCCAGCTTGCGCCATTCTCGTCGGAGAACATCGCACCAAGTTTTTCGGTGTAGATCGAGCCTAGCTTGAAGACGTGCCCAACCTCGACGCCGCGGCGTGAGACCAGTGTGCCGTCGCAGCGCGGGCAGCCGTAGCCAGCCTGCGCCTCTGCGATGTCGGCGACGATGTTCGCCTGGAAGTCACGGGAGAAGTTGACGTTGCGCAGGTGAACATCGGGCTTGTTCGCTCCTGCCAGCAGATTCACCGCCATGTTGAGCGAGTCGTCCGCGACGACCCTGAAGCGGTCGTCCAGGCCTACCGGCGATGCCGAGCCCGAGACCAGTCCCGCCGCCTGGACTTCTTCGGGCGTCGCGAGCCGAGGCTCAATGCCGCCGAGGGCGTTTCGCAGCTTGGTCTCGTTCACCTCGTAGTCGCCACGGATCACGACGATCATCACATCACCGCCGATGGTGTAGAAGACCGCCTTTGCCGTCTTCGACTCCGGCACGCCTTCAGCCTCTGCCAGAGCGGCGATGGTCTTGATGCCGGGCGTTGGAAACTCCTCCATCTCTCCCGGCTCTTCAGACGGGTTCGCCACCTTCTTGAACTCCGCCTTCTCGACGTTCGCCGCATAGGCGCAGTCGTCGTTGTCGCAGATCAAGATCACGTCCTCACCGCTGTCGGCCAGCAGGACAAACTCGTTCGACTCCTTGCCACCGATAGGACCTGAATCCGCCTCGACCATCACGACGTCGAGGCCTGCGCGGTTGAAGATGCGGTGATACGCGGCGACCATCGCCGAGAAGCTGAGATCAAGACCCTCGGCGTCCCTGTCGAAGGAGTAGGCATCCTTCATCTCGAACTCGCGGGTTCGCAGCAAGCCGCCGCGCGACCGTGGCTCGTCACGGAATTTGGTCTGGATGTGATAGAGGTTGAACGGAAGATCGCGATAGCTGGCGATTCCCGCCGCTGCCATCAACGCAGTCGTCTCTTCGTGCGTTGGCGCAAGCACCATGCCCCGCTCACGCCTGTCATCGAACTTCGAAAGCGGAGGGACATAGGTGTCGACGCGGCCCGACTTCTCCCACAGATCGCGCGGCTGAACGACGGGCATGTTGATCTCCTGCGCGCCCGCCGCGTCCATCTCTTCCTGCATGATCCGCTTGATCTTCTTGACGGACCGCCAGCCGAGCGGCATGAAGGAGAAG
>JANQIZ010000130.1 GCA_028281895.1 Dehalococcoidia bacterium | reverse complement strand
TCTGGAACCATCACGGGGATGTGGCGAGTCTCAAGGCCCATGAGTGTCATCTGCCGCCCGCTCCGTCATTTGCAGATCCCTGTGCAGAAAGAGCTGAGGCAGCCTCGGCAATCTCAGCAGCCTGCGCATCCAGCAATTCACTCTCCTGCTCCCAGGCAGAGCGATCCCAGATCTCCATAAAGCGGCCGGTTCCCACTAGAACAACGTTCTCGCCAAGTCCGGCATACTCGCGAAGCTGCGGCGGCACGAGCACGCGTCCGCTGCGGTCCAGTTGTGATGGGTAGCCGCTGGAGAAGTGGAGGCGGCTGAGACGGCGTGAGACACCCTGGGTGGCAGGCTGCGACGCGAGCGCATCTGCAGCGTTCTGCCACTCTTCCGGTGTGTAGACCTGCACGCAGCGGTCGTATGCCTTGCCCAGCACTATGCCTTCCTCAAATGCCGGCCTGAACCGGGCCGGGATGGAGATCCTGCCTTGCGGGTCGATTCGATGCTCAAATTCACCAGCGAAGATCAAGCGAAAACTCTTGCTGGCCAGGGTGCGGTCTTCACGTCACCAGGAGGCCAGAGCCTGGAGCGTCAGTGGGCCGGAACGATGGATGAAACGGTTGAATCGGAGAGACGTGCCAATCCATCCCATTTCATGCCAAATCATGCCAGAACTCGACAGAACGCGGCAAGGGGTAGAAACACGCATTCGAGCCGGTTTCGCAAGCTCAATGAAGCTGCGCGCCGCTTCTGAGTTGGCAAAATGACTTCATGGCGCGCGATGGCCGCCAGGATTCTGGAGAAATCTCATGGTCCGATTCGCAGTCTTGACATCCAGTGACATGGGTGCGGCGGGGAAACGGGAAGACAAGAGCGGGGATATTGCCGTTGAGCTGATGCAGGCCGAGGGCCACACGCTGGTTGAGCGGGCGATCGTCCCTGATGAGAAGCCACGGATCGTTGAGCAGTTGAGGATTTGGACGTTCTCGCCTGAGATCGATGTAATCCTCACGACAGGCGGGACGGGCCTTGGACCGCGGGATGTCACACCCGAGGCCACGGCTGATGTGATTGAGAAAGAGGTTCCCGGAATGGCGGAGGCGATGCGGGCAGCGTCGCTAACCGTAACGCCAATGGCGATGACATCGAGAGCTCTCGCGGGCGTGCGCGCGGGCACACTCGTCATTAATCTGCCGGGAAGCCCGGGCGGAGTGAAGGACAACCTGGCCGTGGTTCTGCCGGTCTTGGAACACGCGGTCGAGATCCTCCAGGACACGCACCACGGATCGCATCCTGTCTAGCACAGCGCCGTGCGTTTTAGCGCGCTACTCGCCCGGTGATGAGGAACGAGTCGCCTAGAGCCTTCATCCGCGTGTCTGTCACTCTCAGCGCATCGCCAAGACCGGGAAAGCCGGGGTCGCCGACCGGTCCTGGAGATGCAGCGCCACCGATCACAACTGGACCGATGAAAGCGGCCACTCGGTCGACCAGTCCGGCAGCGGCGAATCCTCCTGCAAGTCTGCCGCCTGCCTCTATCAGCACATCGCAGCAGCCCCGATCAGCCAGACTGCTTACCAGCCATTCGAGGTCGATTTCACCGTCACTGACGGGTGCTCTCACAGGGTCCATCGAGCTGTTCTGTAGTGAAGCGCCCTCTCCAACGATCCAAAGCACATCACCTGGCTCCTTGAGGATTGCAGCGCTGGCAGGCATGCGCCCATGAGTGTCGAGCACGACCCTTAGTCGAGGTCTGCCGGTTGCCGAGCCGTTCTCATCGCGAGCGGTCATCCGAGGATCGTCGGCAAGAACCGTGCCAATGCCGGTGACCAGCGCATCGGTGTGTTGCCTGAGACGATTTGCTTCCCGTCGAGCCTCATCGCCCGTGATCCATTGCGATTCGCCAGTGGAGGTTGCGATCTTGCCGTCCATGCTCATGGCGTACTTGAGCGTGAACTGCGGCCTGTTGTGCAGGGTCAGCATGGCGAAGCCGGAGATAAGCTCTTCGGCCTGTTTTCGCGTACTCTCCGGGACTTCGGTAACGACCTCGACGCCTGCCGAGCGGAGCCTCCTGAATCCGTTGCCGTCGACCTGTGGGTTGGGATCTTCGATCGGACAGACAAGCCGGGAGATTCCGGCGCGGATGATCTCCTCAGTGCAAGGTGGCGACACTCCCTGGTGAGCATGAGGCTCAAGAGAGCAGAACATGGTGGCGCCGTCTGCCGCATCTCCTCCAGCCTGGATTGCTGCCACCTCTGCGTGTCGTCCTGGACGAGGCTCCGTCTGTCCCTCTCCCACCACCTGGCCATCTTTCACTATTACAGCGCCGACCGGCGGGCGCGGTGAGACGCCGCCACGAGCCTGCTCGGCAAGTTCGAGCGCTCGTCTCAGATGGAGCATGTCTGAATCGGATAGCAACTGGTGACCGGTCTCTCACGGGTTGAAACATTTAGGGCAGACGCAGACGTAGTGTAGCGGTGCCGTGCGACTGCCAATGAAGGCACACAGGCGCGAACAGGCCCTTCCCCCTGCAGCAGTGGGAGAAGGGCCTGGAATTGCGACGTCCGAGTCCCGTTATCCGGGGCCGTGGCTACGGGACTATCGCAAACGCCGCCTGGATGGTTGTTGAGAGGTTCACGTCGCCGGTCTGGATTGGCGTCGGTGCGAACCCTCCCTCTGCGAATGCGGCATCTGCTGCCATAATCCGCGACTGGGCGAGTGGGGCAGAGCTGCCCATCTCCGTCAGGAACACCAGCGGGCCGAGCGGGACGCCCATGGCATCGGCATAGAGCTGGGCCTTCGCCCGTGCATCAGCCGCCGCCAGCCTCCTCGTCTCAGCTCCGTGGTCCTCAGGGTTGGACACGGTGAATGAGACCGAGTTGACCCGGATCAGGTCGCCACCGCGGTCAGCCGCGATGTCGATCACCTCATCCAGCTGGTCGATGTCACGCACAGTCACCTCAACGTTGTTGCTGACTGTGTAGCCCGTGATC
>JANQIZ010000042.1 GCA_028281895.1 Dehalococcoidia bacterium | reverse complement strand
GGGGTGGGCTGAGCGGCGCGCCGCTCACAGATCACACCGCACGCATGGTCGCGGAGATCAAGTCGGCCATTGGTGGTGACGGAGAGGTGATCGCATGCGGCGGAATCTTCACCGCTGAGGATGTGTGGCAGATGCTATCTCTCGGCGCTTCAGCCGTTCAGCTATACACGGCGTTCGTCTACGAAGGTCCGGGGCTGCCGGGACGCCTCAACCGCGGTCTGCTCAAACTGATGAAGCAGGCAGAGATCACCAACATCCGCGACATCCAGGGTCTTCCGCCCGGTTCTTAGGGATGGGGTCAGGCCGCCTCTGAAGCGTCTTCGCTCTCGGCAGGCGCCTGTTCGATCGGAAGCAGCACGGTGACTTCGGTGCCTGAGTCTGTCTGCGATCGCACGCTGACCTTGCCCTTGTGACCATCGACTATCGCCTTGACTATCGACAGGCCGAGTCCCAGCCCTGAGCTTGATCGAGCGAACTCGCTGTTTCCGCGGAAGAACTCGGTGAACAGCTTCTGCTGGTCTTCTTCCTTGATTCCCTCGCCCTGATCGGTCATCGTGAGCATCACCCTGTCGCCTGCCTGCTTTGCAGACAGCGTGATCGTGGTGTGCTCCGGCGAATAGTTCGAGGCGTTGCTCAGGAGGTTCATCAAGAGCTGAAGGAGCCGCTTGCGATCCGCGTACATCTCGACGTCCAGGCTGTCGGCATCGATGCGGATGCGCTGGTTCCTTGCCTGTGCGATCCGAACGGCTGACTCCTCGAACTCTCTCACCAGTTCGTCCAGCATGAACTGCGACTTGCTGATTCCGAACTCGTCCGCGTGAAGGTCCGTCACCTCCAGCAGTTCGTCGATCAATGAGTTCAGATGATCGCCGTTCTTCCTCATCAGCGAAAGATGATCGAGGTTCGACTCTCTGTTATCCCCACCTTGCCGGCGTCGCAGAACCTCTGTGAAGGCGAGCATCGAAGTCAGAGGGGTTCGAAGCTCGTGAGAGACCATCGAGAGAAGCCTGTCGCGCTCTCGATTCAGCTCCTGCAGCTGCTCGTTGCGCGCTTCGAGGCGCTCTGACTCCATTCGGCTCTGCTCGACGATCGCTTCCTGCACCAGCACACGCTGGCGGGAGCGGTTAATCACCATGTCTGCGCCGAAGACGAGAACCATGAACACTGCGAACGCCGAACCCATCGTTGTGAGCAGGGTCCGCATCATCGAGTCACGCGTGCCTGTGACCCTTGAGTCGAGCTCGCCTGTGACTTCGCGGGCCACTTCGAGGATCTGCGGCGAAGCGCCTGCGGCTGCTTCGCCCAGCGGTATGAATGTGCTTGCCAGGTGACCGGACAGTATCGCTCCGTCCGATGTTTCGTAGCTCACGTCCCTGGCAAGTCCTGTCCCAACCGATCCTGAGAGAGCCGCACGAAACTCGTCTGAGCCGGCGTTAGCAGATAGAGGAGCGCTGGCCACTGATGACCAGAGCAGATCGCCGTCGGGTTTGTAGAGCGACAGGCGAACGATGTCTGTGTTCTCGACAAGGGTGCTGAGCACCAGGCTCTGGAAGCCTGTCGAAACGGCAGAGTCCGCTGGCGATCCAGCGATGGACGTTCCACTTGTGTAGGTGCTGACGGCGCCTGAGAGCAGATCAGCCTTCTCGGCCGAGTCGTCCCGCACGCTCTTAACGAGATCCGATTCTGCGGTCTGCCTGGCGTTGGATGAGATCACCAGCGATGCCACGACGAACGCGGCTACACCGAACACGAGGAAGGTGGCTGTGAATCTGAACCTGAAACGCATCTGGATTAGCGGGGTGAGGTCTCGAACTGCGGAAGCGGCGAAGCCGGGCTACTGGCAACACCGTAACGTCTCCTGGTGACACGTATGTCTCAAAAGGGTTTGGTTTGAGTTGGCATGGGCGATTGACCATATGAGTGTCGGTGTGCTCTGAGGTAACAGCCGCTCATGTTGCTAGACTCGTCTGTGAGTGGATTGGTTGATCTTGAGGACATGCGATGACCGGTCAGCGACCCGACGAGTACGACGAGTACAACGAAACCGACGAATACGAGGCGCCACCGCAGGAGGATGCTCCAGGCCCGAGCGCTGCCGACATGGAGCGCTTCAACCGGGAAGAGTCGAAGTATCTCGACCGCCGCAGGAGCGAGACGCGTTCCGCTCTCTGGAAGCTGGCGGCGGGCAGCGTCTTCATCCTCATCGCCGCCTCGATGATCCTGGGCGCGCTGTTGCCGGCTATCATCCCCAACCGGACCGAAGACCCTGATCCCAATCGAGTAACGGCTACCGTGAGCAGGATTTTCGATGCCAGGACCATCGGCGTGCAGATCGATGGCGTCGAGCAGACGGTGCGTTACATCGGAATCGATGGCCCCCTATTTGGCGATCCGCTCTATGAGAGCGCGGTCAGCACTCAAGCACGACCTCGTTGCCAA
>JANQIZ010000346.1 GCA_028281895.1 Dehalococcoidia bacterium | reverse complement strand
GACCTCTGCAGGG
This sequence comes from Dehalococcoidia bacterium, assembly GCA_028281895.1. Lineage (GTDB taxonomy): Bacteria > Chloroflexota > Dehalococcoidia > Lucifugimonadales > Lucifugimonadaceae > JAJCYX01. The sequence goes on along the minus strand of JANQIZ010000346.1, from coordinate 13,709 downwards.
ACGACTACTTTCCTGGGCGCGTACACCTACACAGATGAGATCGAGGTCGACATAACTGAGGCGTTGTCTGACGTTGTGATGCAGTTCGATGGAACCGTCGACTTCAGCTTCAATGCGAGTGACGTTTCCAGCGTGACGTTCAGCGGCGCGACGATCGCCGGCGCCACGGTTGGCGGGTCGTTCGCAGCGGCCGAGGAGATCGGCGTCACGCTCCAGATCATGGGGTAGACGCTACGGTTCTGACGATGAGCTTAATGAAACGGGACCGGCATATGCCGGTCCCGTTCTCGTCTGTGGTTCTTATTACTGGCATGAAGACCCTGTGCCCCGGTGGGTCCGCGTCAGAGCTTAATGAGTCGGATTCAGTGCCGAGTACAGTTCGCCAAGCGCATCGTACTGATCGTCTGGCTCCTGTGGCTTCCAGCGGGTGATATCTTCCGCCAGCGCTCTCGAAACCGCTGCATCCGAGTTGCTCGTCTCATCGATGTCGAACGTCACGGAGTAGAGCGACCTGTCCATCGGGTCGGCGTCGGCGATCGCCGCGTACCAGCCAGCGCGTGCCTTCTCAAGGCCTTCGAGCACCTCTTCGGCCTCTCCCGTTCCAAGGCTTAGCCGATCGGCGATGCGTCGGGTGCGCTGGTCCTTCGGAGCGAACAGTCCCACATGGTTCGCCTCGGGGTAATCCCGCAGCGTCAAAGCCCCTGCCCGCTTCACGTAGACGAGGTCTTCGCCCTCCTGCACGAACTGGTCGGCAGTGGCGTAGATGCCCTCCATGTACTCCTCGTCCGAGATCTCGGCTGGAAGCCGTTTCAGGGAGTCCTGTTTGGCATCGTAGAGAAGATGCGGGGATAAGCCGCCCATCGAGATATCGGCTCCGTACCAGCCGAACTGGGTAAATACCTGCTCAAGCTTCTGGATAAGCCGGTCTTTGCGGCTGCTGAACGAGAGCTCTTTGCGGGATACTGCTTCGGCCGTTGCTCCCAGGTTTCGTGCGAGCCTTCTGAAGGCCAGCTTCTCCACGTACCTGATGCGGAGATCCTTCGACAGCAGTCCGCCTACTTCTGGGGCGCCGGCCCCTGCCTGGCCGCCCAGTGTAAGTGCATACATGGCACACCTCCGTGATCTACGGTGTATGTCAGCGCTGAAGCGAGTCTAGCACGAATGTTAACAAGTGATCACTTGTGAAAGCAGATACTAATTTCAGACTATGATTCGATACTTACCGATGAAGGCTGAACTGAAGACGATTAACGTGGGGAAATAGCCCCGTGATACGAATTGCGTAAACACACAGGTTTGGTGTGCGTGCTGGCACGCGGCTGTGTGTGTTGGGGTGAGCGAAATCGCTCAGGTGGCGGTCTGGGGATTGGCAACCAGGGTATCTGCGTTGGAGGCGATGTCATCGAACGATGAGTAGGTGGTGGACCAGAGCCGGGCATAGAGCCCGTCCGCATCCAGCAGCTGGCTATGCGTACCTTCTTCGACGATCTTCCCAGCCTCCACTACGACGATCTTGTCTGCATCCCTGATGGTCGAAAGCCGGTGCGCGATCACCAGCGCAGTACGCCCGGCAAGCAGCCTGCGGAGCGCCTTCTGCACCACCTGTTCGGTGTAGCTGTCGATGTTGGCCGTCGCCTCGTCGAGCACGAGGATCTTCGGGTTGGCAACGAGCGCTCTTGCGAAGCTGAGCAGCTGCCGTTGGCCGACCGAGAGGTTGGAGCCGCGCTGCTCAAGCACCGTGTCGTAGCCTTCAGGCAGCTCCTCAACGAAATCGTGAGCGCCGATCACTTTGCAGGCGTCGATCACATCCTGCCTCGTCGCTCCTTCGGTGTTGTAGGCGACGTTTTCGAGGATCGACTTCGAGAAGAGGAACGGCTCCTGGAGCACCATGCCCATGACATGGCCAATCGACTCCTGCGTCACATCACGAACATCTATCCCATCAAGCAGCACCGCGCCCTGCTGAACCTCATAGAACCGGTGTGCCAGGGCGGTGAGACTTGTCTTGCCGGAGCCCGTCGGACCCACTATGGCGGCTGTCTGGCCCGGCTCGATCACGAGGTTGATGTCGCGCAGTATCGGCCGTTCAGGATCGTAGCCAAAGGTGACGTTGCGGAACTCCACCCGGCCCTTGATGTCGCCGAGCGGCCTGGCATCTGGCTTGTCTGCTATCTCGATCGGGATGTCCAGCAGCTCGAAGATTCGGTGTCCGGAAGCGACGGCGCGCTGGAGCACCGCGTAGTGCATGGTGAGAGTGCGAATCGGCTCGAAGAAGCGCTGAACATAGAGCAGGAAGGCGATCATCACGCCGACCTCGAGCGTGCCGTCAAGCACCCTTGCGCCTCCGAGCACGATCACCAGCGCCAGCGCGATGCCCGTGAGCAGCTCAACTGTCGGCATCAGGATTCCGCCCAGCCGGGCAGCGCGGACCGACGACCAGAAGAATGTTCTGACCTTGCTGTCCATCACATCGTGGTTCTCGTCCTGCCGGTTCATCGCCTGAACGACCCTGATGCCAGATACGTTTTGATCGAGATACACGCCGACGATGGATGAGTTGCGTCGCATCACAAGGAAGGCGCGGCGGGCGATTGGCTGCCACACGAACCTGAGCACAAGCAGCAGCGGCATTACGGCAAGAGCGATCAGTCCAAGCTGCCAGTCGAGGATGAGCATGATGATGACGATTCCGATGAGCGTCAGGATGTCGCCGATCACCTCGATGGAGGACTCAAGCATCTCCTGGAGCGCGCCTACGTCGCCGAACATGCGGGACATGAGTGCGCCGATCGGAGTCTTGTCTGAGAAGGAAAGCGCCAGCCGTTGCAGCTGGAGGAACATGTCGGCGCGGATGTCGTACAGGACTTCGAGCGCGGCTGCCGATATGAGGACCCGCTGCAGGTAGTTGGTGATCCAGTACAGCGCCGCGTTGGCGATCATCGCTATGCCGATGACGGCAAGCAGTCCTGATCTGCTTTCGGTGATGGCGCTGTCGATACCGATCTTGACTAGCAGCGGCGTGGCAAGGTTGGCGACGGTGAAGCCGATCACCGCCAGGAGCGCGATGGCCATCTGCCGCTTGTGAGGACCGGCGTAGTAGAAGAATCGCTGGAAGACGGTCGAGTCCAGCTGGGAGAACATCTCCTCGTCAGACTCGTGCAGCTCCTTGTGCTCTTCCTCTGCCGCAGCCGGTCGCGTCCTGCCGCGATCGGGCTGCTTGTCCTTGCCTGCGACGGTGGCCATTACTCATCCACCCCCAGGCTCTGCTTCTGCTGCAGTTCCCACAACGACCGATAGCGGGTGTCGGATGCCAGCAGCTCATCGTGAGTGCCGCGCTCGACCACTTCGCCGTGTTCGAGCACCAGGATCTCGTCTGATCTCTGGAGCGAACTGAGCCTGTGCGCGATCGTGATCACCGTGTGATCGCCATCCATCCTGTCGAGGGCAAGCCTGATGCGTGCGTCCGTTCCCGCATCGACGCTCGATGTGGAGTCGTCGAAGATCAGGATCTTCGGCCTACGGAGCAGCGTGCGTGCGATGGCGATTCGCTGGCGCTGGCCACCAGAGAGACCGATGCCGCGCTCACCGATAACGGTGTCGTAGCCATCCGGGAGTGAAGCGATGAAGTCGTGAACCTGTGCAACGCGTGCCGCGGCGATCACACTGTCCTCATCAGCTTCGGGATCGCCGTAGCGGATGTTGTCCCTGATGGTGCCGTCGAAAAGGAAAGGATCCTGCTCGACAAGGCCGACTGCGAGGCGGGCCGACTCCACCGTCACATCGCTCACTGGCGTTCCGTCGATCGTCACGCGGCCGCTGTCGGGGTCGTAGAACCGTGGCACGAGGTTGGCTACCGACGACTTGCCGCTGCCGGGCGGTCCGACGATTCCTATGGAGTGGCCGGGGGATGCTTCGAAGCTCACGTTCTTGAGCGCGGGCGTTGCCTTGTAGCTGAATGTGACGTCTTCGAATCGGACGACACCGGAGGTAACTTCGAGCGGCTTCGCCTGATCGCTGTCGACCACCTGTGATGGCAGATCGAGGATCTCGAATATGCGTCCGCCTGCAGAGGTTGCCCGCGCTGTCGAGTTGACGATCATGATGAGCATTCGCACAGGGAACCTGAGGATTGCGAGGAAGGCGAAGAACTGGGCCAGCTCACCCACCGTCATGTCGCCGCTCATCACCTTCTCTCCACCGAGCCAGAGCAGCGCGGCCCATGCCAGGAGGAATACGAATGTGATCGACCCACCGCCCCTGGCTTGCTGCTGAGCGGCAGTTAGTCTCAGGTCAACCACCTCACGCGCGGTGACATCGAACTTCTTCTCTTCGTGGCGCTGCGCAGAAAAGGCGCGGACAACCCGAACGCCAGCCAGGTTCTCCTGCATCGTGGTCGTGAGATCGCCAAGCGCATCCTGAATCTGGCGCCACGTCTTGCGCAGCTGCATGCGGAGCCGGGCGCTTCTGTAGGCAAGGAACGGCACGAACCCGAGGCTGATCAGAGCCAACTGCCAGTCGATGATTGCCATGAACACCGCCGCAGCGATGACCATCACGGCGACTCGGAACACCTGCACGAGACCGGTCTGCACGAACATCCGCACACCCTCGATATCCGAGAGCCCGCGGGACATCAGCTGGCCGGTGTGGACGCCGTCGAAGAAGGTGAAGCTCTGCGCCTGCAGCCTGTCGAAATAGATCATCCTCAGGCGATTCGAGACGCGCTGGCTCAAGGTATCGCCGAGGAACATCTGGATGAACCCGAACACCCCTCTTGCTAGCCCGAACACAACGACGAGTATCGCCGTGCGAAGCAGCAGGCTGTTGATCTCGTCCCTGGTGTGCTCACCTTCCTGGATGAGCGTGAATGCCTGGTCGACGCCTTCTCCGAGCAGGCGAGGGATGAAGAGGAACATCACTGCGGAGAGGGTGGCCGCTGCGGCTGCGGCGATGAAGTGCCACCTGAATTGAAGCGCGATGAGGGCTATGCGCCAGATGACACCGGCGCCGGTGGGACCGGTGTCGGTGATGCGCCTTCGCGTGCTTCTGCGCTGCCTCTGCTTTCGCAGCTTCTCTGACTGTGCTGTCTGGGTCGTAGGCCTGGTTCCGGTTTAGGTGAGAGAAAGGCTGGCCGGTGATGGCGGATCTGGCCCCATCAGGCGACGTGTTCCTGGGGCCAGTGTAACTCCGGATTCAGCAGGAGGGCGGAAGTGGCACGCGCAGCCTCTGGAAGGATCACGGCCGGAGACGCGAAATCACAGGTCACGCCCGCCCCGGCAAGGCTTCACGGGTGAACGTCTGAGCGCCTGCAGCCGTCTCGAAAAAAGCTGTCCGCTATTTGCGAACAGGGACGAAGACCTCGGTCTCCAGGTCGTTCTCAGCCACCTCGTGCGGGTCGCTCACATAGACCTCGTACATTGGAATCGACTTGTCGGTCTTGTGGTTGGCGCGCGGAGCTCCCATCGCAGCCGCCCCCGCATTGCCAACGTGCCTGTAAGGGCCTGTGTGATTGACCTGGAGCGCCTTGTGATCGGGAATCTCTCCCGTCTCGAGTCCCTCGACTGCCGGTGGAGCAGAGGTGTAGGTGAAGCCTGTCGTGTAGCTGCAGGTGCCTTTGACCATGTCAAAGTCGCGATAGATCGAGAACACGTTTGCCGGCTGTGGCAGCTCTGAACTGTTCACCTTCTCGGCCATTTCGGTCAGGTCTTGCCGCATCAGAGGACCGATCTCGTCCATAGTGCAAGACCGCGCTTTGCCGATGTAGTGAACTGCGGGCCGGTCGACGACGCCCTGGACAGCAGTGGCCGTGGGCACGCTTCCCTCTTCGAGAAGCTCCTTGAGCATCTTCAGCCCACGCTGGTAGTCACCTCCGACGAACCCGGCCATCTTTGACTTCATGAAGAAGAGGAAGAACGGCAGGTTGCCCTTCATCCACCACTCGACCCTGGTGCCGCCATCTGCCGGCGCGAACCTGAAACCGACCTCTGCACGGCTCTTCCAGGGCTTCAAGAAGTTCAGCTCGTAGTCGAGGCTGGTGTTCTCATTCGCAGCGGCGAGGGTCATGTTTCCGGCGCCGATGAATGTCCCTAGCCACTCCTGGCGTTGGCCGACAGCGCCTGGCTCGCCTTCCACGCTGACCTCAGCATCCGGCTCCTGGCATAGCCAGGGTGACCATTTAGGCCAGTCGTTGAAGTTCGCTACCGAGGCGTAGACATCAGCCACATCACGATTGATGGAGATGGATTCCGTGACGTTGAAACCGATTGAGAACATTTCATACTCCCTTGCCGGCGCCAATTAGTCGATTAGCGCTAACTTCGAATGCGCGGGAGATGGTAGCAGCACCGGACGAAACTGCGCACGGACCTCATGAGAGGGTCGTGGAGCTGCAGTTTGTTCTCCACGAATTGCGTCGCGCTGGCTCGTGCCAAGAGTGCTGCGATATCAGCGCGATGGCCGAGCCTAAGGACAGGATCTGCAGCGAACGGTGTGCACCACCTCGAAGTCGGAGCCGATGACGTTTGGCCGGCTCAGGAACTTGAAGTCGTAACGGTCGCCAGGCTCGAAGTTGCCAAGCTCCGTCGTGTTGGACGATCCCAGGTCGCTCATGATGTCAATGATCGTCCCACCTGATCGCAGGATGCCGGAGATGCCCACTGACAGCGTGTGCTCGGTGTTGTTCACCAGCGTTCCGGTTATCTCGTTCCGCACCACATCTTCCCAGCTGTTTCCAACCCTGATTTCGTCGACGATCTCCGTGAAGCTGAGGCCGGTTATCGATATTTCAGGCGGCGGTGGCTCTGGCAGATCCCTGTGCAGCGACGCGCTCCATTCAACGGAGTCGACTGTCTTGATCTCGTCGCTGGCGACGCCATAGAACGCTCTTATGGGAACCGTCTCGCCAGGATCAAGGATGCCATCGAAGCCGACCAGCCGCTCGGAGCCCGCGGACCTGCCGTCGCTCATCGTTATGGCAATCCCCGGACCATTCACTGGAAGAGAGCCCGTGTTTGTCACTTCGCCGTACAGCCAGCCAGCGCCAAATCCAACGAAGCCGGTGTTGTGAACAATCTGGACCGAGATCTCAGGCACCTCGAAGCGATCGTTCAGCTTGCTGACGAACACTGCGCCACCTGTGCTGCCGGGTAGCTTGCCGACGCTGGTGATGCGGTAGCTGTCCGGAGCATCGGGCAGCAGCTCGGTTTTTGCGACCGCCAGGCCCCTCGACACAGTACCTGGACTGAGCTGCCGCGGGCTGTATGTGGTGCTGACGACCGCTATCACAGCGCCCGATTCGTCGTAGTACGTGACGGATGTCGGGACCGCGGCCAGCTCTACCTCAAGCTCGTTCTTCGCAAACCAGCTCACCCTGAAGCTCTGGTTGTCAAATTCCAGGGTTGGGCTAAACGGCGTGAGCTCCATCAGATCGTCGTCAAGGTCGATCCCTTCCAGCAAGACATCGCGCCTCATGGCCCCACCTGAGACCGTTACCTCGAAGTCGCTGATTCCGCTGGCCTCCTTCACTCGGAAAGAGAACGGATAGACGGCGCCGGCCGGAATCACTTCCGGTTGCTGAACCGAACTGCTGACGCGCTCAACTCTCGCTACTCCGGTTCTCTCCACCTCAAGCTGAATCCTGATGTTGGTCGCATCGACATTGCCAGAGTTGACCACCTCTCCGACCACATGGAGGAAGTCGGACTCGGTCTCGAAGCTGGTGATCTTGCTGACTTCGAGCACAGGCACGGAAGGCAGCGTCGGAGTCGCAGTCGGCTCTGGTGTCGCTGTGGGCTCATCGACGACGATCTCAGGCGCCTCGCACGCATCACCCACGCCATCGCCATCAGCGTCTTCCTGCAGCGGGTTGTAGTCCATCTCGCAGTTGTCTTCGCTGTCGACGATCATGTCGATGTCACGATCGCCCGGACCGATACCGACGGCTGCAAAGGAGTTGATGACCTTGCCGCAGTCTCGCTCGGTGAAGCCGTGCTGACCGAAGAAGACCATCACATCGCAGGTGAGGACGATTGAGCTTCTCGCTTGCCTGAAGGTCTCGGTCGGGATCATGTAGTCCTGGGCTTCGAAGTACAGCTGCTGCGCCTTCTGCTGTCCGATGCCACCTCTGATCTCGACTGGATAAGGACGGCCGTCCTTGCCGGTTGCCCTGTAGTTGAAGCTGGTTCTCTTGTCACCCGCTGAATCGTGGGTTCCGTTTACCAGAAGATAAGCGGAGTGATTGATGATCCCGCTGTTGATGTGCACACCGCCCTTGTCACCCTGGCCGGTGTAGCGGTTGGCGTAGTTCCACGGGTCGTTCTTCGCAGGAGGGTTCGCCATGTTGCGCAGCGGGCCGGTGATCGCCGATTCCGGCTGCGAGAGCTCTTCGCCGATGAGCCACTTCCCGTTGCCTTCGATGAACTCGGCGAAGATGTCTGAGTACGCCTCGTTGAGCGCGCCAGACTCATTCAGGTAGACGAGACCCGAACGTGACGATGTGACCGCGTGCGTGAACTCATGTGCGACCACGTCGAGCTTCACCAGGCCTTCGTGGTAGCCCATGATCTTGAGCTGGCGGTTCCAGAAGGCGTTGTTCTTTGTGTTTGAGAAGTCGACGTAGATGGTTACCTTCGTATCCTTGTTGTCGAAGGAAGTCCACTCGAAGGTGTCTTCGTAGTAGTCGTAGGTCTTCTTCAGGTGATCCAGCGCCGCCTGTCCCTCGGCGTGAGCCGGCGCGCCGTTGACGCGGCCGTCCTCAGTGAGGAGCAGGTCTGCCTGTCCCTGGGGCGGCTTGAGCGCCTGGACGGTCTTCTTGTTCTTCGACGTGTAGATCTCCGCATCGAGCGCTCCCTGGAAGTCATCGAACTGCAGGAGTAGTTCGCCTGAGGCCGCGTCGATGAATGTCACGAGATACGACGGCTCATCGGTGAAGATGTCGATCATGTAGGCGAGGGAGCTGTCTGACCCCGGTTCGCCGAGAAGACTGGGATTGAAGATCACCAGGCTTGAATCCAGGATCTCTCCGGAGAGCGAGCCGTCCAGCGATTCGAGAGCTTTCTCCGATGCGGTCTCAAGGGAGATCTCCGGCTCGGTAGATACATCGAGGTCAACGGGCGGCGAATTGGCTATGTAGGTGACATCGCCGTTTGAGGAGACGTGCGTGCGCACCGCAGATCCGAAGACAGGGACGTCGTTCACCGTCTTCTCAAAGGTCACGATGCTGCGGTCGTTTGATTCGTATTCGACAGGGTTGGCCACTGCGACGTTCTCATCGAGCCCGAACGCATCGGCATTATCCTCGATGAGCGAGCGAGATATGTCGGCAGGATCGTCTGAGCCTGCTGAATCCACCGAGGTGCGGCCTCGGAGGCGGGCAAGCTGGCCGCCTTCTTCAACGAGGAATGGCGTGGTTTCCGACATCTCGGCCAGGCGTCCGCCTGGAGTGTCTGGCAACGGTGTCGCGGTTGCGCCTGCTGCGCCGCTGCCTGTGCCACTGCCGTTCGACTCATCATCCTTGTCAGACCCCGAGCAGGCGGCGATCGCCACCGATGCGGCCAGGATCAGCATGAGAAGCAGATGGACTCGGGGTTTCATGTGCGCTTTTGCCTGTCCGTGCAGGTGATGAGGGTCGATCTCTCGCAGAGGTGCGTTTCGAAACTAGGCGATCAACCGCCTGATCGCAATAGTGCAGCACCTGAGTGAATGCTCGAATCTGGCAGAGAACGATGCCGTTTCCCTGTGTGAACTGCGCTATAGAAGATCGACATGTGGCGTTCTGCTGTGCCAGCCTGCAGCCGTTGGTCTGGCGCATCCTGAGACTTGCGGCTCGGAACTTGAAACCGATGTTCGCGGGCGCGTCCTTCCGTGAAGCCGTGCCGCGATAGCATTCCCTGCAGATGTGCAGTTCAGCCTTTCAAGGACACACTATGTGTGTCATCACCCTCGATACCGGCTTACTCAGAGTTGCCGGGTCTCGCTATGCCCCGGCTTGAAGGCACATCCGATTCGGACGGCCACGTGAGCAAGAGTGAACGCGTCGATGAAGCAACCGGGCAATCGCAGCGGCTGCCCTGGGCCTGCGTGCCCAAGCAGGTGTTCCTGCTGGACAGACTGCCCGTCAACTCTACTGGCAAGGTGATGCGCCAGGAGCTCGCGGAACTGCTCGATCAACGGTCTACAGGCACCGGCGCCTGAGACCGATACCTCGTTCGGCTTCGTAAGGTCCGTTTCGTAAGAAGCAGGTTACGGTGTGGCGATGAGCGAGACTGCGCCCTCAGTCACAGTGCCGTTTACATCCTCGATGCAGAACTTCACAGACTGGTTAAGCGCGTTGCCCTGGTAGACAACTATGAAATTCTCGTAGTCACCGTGCAGGTTGCCGGTGGTGTAGATCGACCTGAACTTCACACCCGGGAAGCCGGAGTCGTAGCTGGTTAGCCAGTTCTCTCCGAGGACAGGCCCCTCGAAGGATCCCGCGATGTAGTTGCTCATATCAATCGGGAGGCCAGACGGCTCCTCGATCTTCACGCACTTGATTCCGCGGTCACAGTCGTTGTTGACCCGGAACCAGATAGTGGTCTGGTCCCTCTCGAACTGGCAGTGGAACGGCTCGACAGTAATCTCGTTGCAAGGCCTTGGCGTGGGAGTTTCAATCACACCCGTTACGCGGCTGTAAGCGCCACCCGCCTTGACAGTAGATACCTTAGGGACGACGTAGGCCGCGCCCAGACCAAGGGTTGTAGCTCCCGCCAGCTTCAAGAACCGGCGCCGTGACAAGTTCTGGTCCATGACCATGAGCCTCCAGGCTCGGATCTCCGGAACGATTAATACGCTCCAGAGAGCCTAATGACATTGCCGGGGGATGCCTGTTTCTGTATTAACTCAAATTTGAGTCGGGGTATTCTGACAGGTTTGAGGCGGAAAAGCAAACCTTTTGCAAGCCCAAAACCCACTTTAGTCTGTGCTTTATTTCCGACGCCATCTGACATCAGTGGATTATGCTCTACAGTCGAATAGCGCCGTCACCGTAGTTCATTCCCTTAACCTCGTACGGCCGCTTCGAGCAGCTCGCAGGCTGTCTCCAGAGGCCGCTGTTGTGCCATTTGTTCAGAGATTTCACTCGCCCGCTGAGCGTAGTTTTCATCTGAAAGCAATCTTTCGATCGCAGATTTGAGCGTTGATGTGCTTAATTCTTCGCGAGGCACTACAACGGCAACTCCAAGCTGTTCGGCTCTTGCAGCAACGCCAGGCTGATCACGGTCCCATGGAACCAGCACCATCGGAACGCCGTGGATCAGGGCCTTATTGACTCCGCCTTGCCCGGCGTGGCCGATAATAAACCGTGAACGTTTCATTACTTCGTCATGTGATGCGAACTCCACCACATGGGCGTTCGATGGCAAATTATCGAACTCTGCAGAACGTTTTGGTGTTGTTGCTAGCACCCTGAATGGCTTTTCAGCGAGGATTTCGATCGATGACTGCACGATCTGCAGCTCGCCAGGCTGCGGACCGGTGCTGACAGACACCAGCACCCACGGATCGCCCGGCTTGTCGAGTATCTCCATTGGAGGCGCTTCGACCGGCCTGTCGAGAGGTCCGGTGTGGTGGTGGCCGGGTGGCAGGCCTCCGGGAACGGGATCGAACTCTGGCGTAACGGTGTGCAGGACGATGTCGGCATCGTCTACGACGGGGTTCAGCCACTCTCGGAAGAGGTGAACTGAGAACCCGGTGAAGTCGTTCTCAATTGGATGTAGAGCGCCGTCGCCATGGAAATAGGATGGGTTCAGCATGCACCAGGGAGCGCCTGTCTCTCCTGCCAGCGAACGGGCGAGACCACCTGAGAACAGGCTGGCGAAGTAGATATCCGGACTGTGGCGCTTCACCTCGTCCAGGATCACAGGCATGGCGTCTTCCGCCCAGCTGGTGACCATGTTCCGCATGTGGCTGATCGAGTTGAGACCAAGCTCGATGAAGTTTAGCCGCTCTCTGCGAAACTCCTCATCGCCCCAGTAGTTGGTGAAGTCCACCTCTGGCGGAACGACGATCGGAGTGAGACCAGCGCGCTCAACCTTATCGACCGATCCTTCGTCGCAGACCATCACGACTCTGTGGCCGCGCGAGCGCAGTCCATCGGCCAGGGTCATCACCGGTGGGATCGATCCTCCACCGAGCACCGAGATGATTCCCATGAAAGTCAGGGCATCGGCAGCCATATGGAGCCGCCTCCTTGCATCTGCTGCGTCTACTGTGGATGGGATGAGCGTGCGTACGAACAGCAAGCCCGGAGCACGCTCGAACGCCGGCTATGTTAGCCGGTATGCACGAACCCGATATGGGCAGCCCCAGTATGCACGGCCAAAAAGGCCGCTGATCACTCGTTGAGCGATTGTGCGAAGGCCAGCAGGTCTGTCAGGTCCTGATCGTCCCATCCACGAGTCGAAACTGGCGGCATCGCGCTAACGCCCGGCTGTCCGTAGAGCGCCTTGTGCAGGAACTTCCAGGGATTGTCGCTGGCGATGTCGCCAATGTAGACAGGCTCAGCCTCGGACCCGAAGTTGATGTCTCTGCCATCGTCTCCATGACAGCTGGCACACGTCCTTGCGTACCTGGTCTGGCCATCGGATATGACCGGGATCTTGCGAGGCAGCTTGGTCTCGTAGTCGATCAGGTCAGAGTAGTTGACCAGTCCTTCGCTCAAGAACGCCGCAAGCGCGTTCAGGTTCGTGCGGGAGATGTCGAACCTGAAGTCATGATCGGCATTGAAAGCGCCCTTCAGAGCGGCTACCAGGTCTTCGTTTGGCATCGCACTGGCGGCTCGTGCGACACCGGTGAAGCCGGTGAAGTGTGGGCCCGAGCCGTACACTCCCGCGGCTCCCTTGTAGTCCCAGCCGTGGCACTCCTTGCAGCGATAGGTGCTCGGTCCGACACCTGTGTTAGTCGACTGTATCGCCCACAGGGGATGATCGCCGGGCAATGCTTCAATGCCAGAGGTCGTCATCCAGTCGTCGTAGAGCCTTCCGCCGAGCGCTATGACCGCCGGATCGGTCGAGCCTGCAGCCAGTTCAGCCAGAGCCTGCTCGACTTCGTTGCGCACATCGTCGCTCGTCACACCGGGCCCTGCAGGACCCTGCGGTCCGGTCTCTCCTGTTGGGCCTACAGCCCCATCTGATCCGGGCGGTCCGGCCTGTCCGACCGCTCCCGGAGGTCCTGGCGGACCCACCGGTCCCTCTTCGCCGTCATGGCCGTCTGGTCCCTGGCAGGCGATTGCGGCCATCAATGAAACTCCAATGGCTAACAGCAGCAGCCTGCGCCAGCTTTCGGCGAGATTGAGTAGCTGTGTCTGGTCCATTGTCAGTTCACTCCCAGTTGAGCAAGAAGAAGATGATCTCGTCCAGTTCTTCTTCTGAAAGATCCATCACGCTGTAAGGGTCCATCGCCTCGCTGTAACGAGAATTGGCAGGCCGTTCCGGGTTGCGGATGAACTCCCGCATCTCAACCGCGGTCATGCCCTCGATGCCGGGTCCGCTGCTAGTCCCCTCTGCAGCGACCCCGTGGCAGATATCGCAGCCAACATCCAGGAACAGCCTTGCGGCGTTGTTGAGCCGCGCTGTGTCGACCGGCTCGCGAGTCGGTGTCGGAGTCGGCGGAACGCGCGTGGGCGGTGGCGAAGCTCCCGGAACCGGGGTCTCTGCCGGCGCAGACGGAGTTGC
>JANQIZ010000301.1 GCA_028281895.1 Dehalococcoidia bacterium | reverse complement strand
CGACACCTACAACCACCGCATCAAGAGCCTCAGCCTCGCCACTCTGCAGGTGCGAAATGTCGCTGGCAGCGGCAGCAAGGGCAGTGCAGACGGCGCGCTGGTGAATGCAGAGTTCAACGAGCCGGCAGGACTGGCTGTTGCCGGAGACACCGTCTGGGTAGCCGACACCAACAACCACGCCATCCGGGTCATTGATCTTCAGGCAGGCCAGGTCAGCACGCTGGAATTCAGCGGGCTGTAGGTTCTCGCGATCCGCTCTCGCGCCACCGGTGTAACATGCCGCCGTTCGGCCTGATCGCCACATTCGCCGCGTAACCAGCACCTACAGGAGCCGCACGCCATGAAGCTCGTCTTCTTCAACGACTACTCGCTCGGAGCCGTGAAAGGCGACAACGTGATCGACCTCTCCGGCGAAGTTGACGACATTCCAAGCGCCCATCCGCAGGACATCATCAATGCCGTCATCGCCGGATGGGACAGCTACAAGGGAAAGCTCGAAGCCGCTGCCGCAGCATCCGACGGCGTGCCGCTTTCAAGTGTCCGCATCAGGCCGCCGCTCCCTCGTCCTGCGACCATCGACTGCATGGCTGTGAACTACATGGAGGACGGCACCCGCGACGAGCCTGCTCCGATCCAGACCTTCCAGAAGGCCCCCGCCGCCATCATCGGCCCCGGCGACACGATGGTCCTGCCAGATGTCGCTGCGACCATCTTCGAGGGCGAGGCCGAGCTTGCTGTCGTGATAGGCAAGACCGCCACGAACGTCCCCGAATCGCAGGCTCTCGACTACGTCTTTGGCTACCTCAACTTCATCGATGGCTCTGCCCGCGGCCTCGGCGGCTCAAGCGTCTTCCACGCCATGAAGTCTCGCGACACCTTCGCTCCGATCGGCCCGTGGATCACGACTACAGACGAGATCGCGGATCCTCAGAAACTGAGCGTGAAGCTGTGGAACAGCGGTGAGCTGATGCAGGACTTCAATACCGACGATATGGCGCACAGCATCGCCCGCTGCATCGAGTACGTGACATCGATTCACACGCTCTATCCCGGCGATATCCTCGCTACCGGCACGAACCACGGCGGGCTGAACCCGTTCCAGGATGGCGATGTGATTGAGCTGGAGTGCGAGGGAATGGGCCGTCTAAAGTTCAATGTCAGGGATGATCTGAAGCGGGGATGGAAGCGTGAGACGAGACTGCAGCGTGCGGAGCAGGGGCACGATGACGCCACTCCGCAGGTGAGCGGCAAGTACGCTTAGCCGCGGTCCATCCGAACGAACTTCCGCACTGCGCCGTCCAGATAGTTGAGGTGAATACATTGTCTGCGAGCAAACTGACCCCGGAGCAGATCGACCAGTTCCTGGCGACGCCGATCATCGCCCGCATCGCCAGCCTCAAGCCTGACGGCGCTCCATATGTCGCGCCTGTCTGGCAGCACTGGGACGGCACTCACATGTGGGTGATCCCAAGGGCGAAGGCGCGCTTCGCCGACTACATCAAGAACGACCCGCGAGTCTGCGTTTCCTGCGCCGACGATGTGAATCCTGAGCACACCCGCGTGACTATCGAGGGCAGGGCGGAGGTGGTGGAAGGTCCGGTGCCGCTGGAGGGCCGGACGAAGGAGATAGCGGACGAGATGGCGATCCGCTACATGGGCCCGAACGGCCCGGCATACGCATCGAAGACGGCTGATCGCCTGCGCTACCTCGTTCGCATCACGCCTGAGAAGATCACATCGTGGTCAGGCACAGAGTGGCACCAGCGCTACATAGTGACGAATAGTTGATTCTGAGGGCAGCGCGCTGGCAGGTGGGAATCGCCTCTCACAGTCTGTGCAGCGAATTCTCTTAGCGCTCGGCTAGACAACCGGCGCTGCGCCGCCATCGAAGTTGATCGCCGTGCCGGTGATGAACCCTGCCCGCTCCGACGCAAGGAAGCAGATCAGATCGCCCGCTTCCCTCGCTTCTCCCACCCGCCCAATGGGCGCACCCTTGCCACGATTCTCGTAGTACTCCTCGATCGTCGCGACGTCGCCGCGGAAGACAGCATCTTGAGCTTGCCTGTCGTTCTGGCCGCTGCGCACCGAGCCGATGCAGACAGTGTTCACCAGCACGCCATCAGGGCCGAACTCCTTGGACAGCGCTTTCGTGAGAGCGATTCCCGCCGCGCGAGACATGGACGTGGGCACGGATGATCCAGGCGCCGCCTTGCCAGCTGCCGTAGTGATGTTGATGATCCGGCCCCACTTCTGCGCTCGCATGCTCGGCAGGGCGGCTCTAGTGCAGTGAACCGCGCCAAAGACCTTCACCTGCAGATCGACGCCCAGCAGGTCATCGGTGAGGTCATTGAAGCTGTTGGCATTGCCCATGCCGGCGTTGTTGACGAGGATGTCGATCTTGCCCCACCGCTCGACTATCTGTTTGAAGGCAGCATTGACCGCTGTTTCGTCGCCGACATCGCAGCTCACTGCTTCGACCTGGCCTGTTGTTGCGGCGGCCTGTATCTCGGGCAGCGCGGCGTCGAGCTTGTCCTGGTTGCGGGCGACGATCACCACGTTCACTCCCTCGGCCGCCAGGCTTTCGGCTGCGCCCTTGCCGATGCCCTCGCTGCCACCGGTCACCACCGCCACTCTTCCGCTGATTCCAAGCTCCATCATCGCCTCCAGAGTTCTGTGTTCGATCCGCCTTGTTCGAACAGACCAAAGCCTAGCCCTCTCCCGGATGTGAGGGCCGCTCGTGCCTCGTCATTCCGGACTTGATCCGGAATCTCCTTTGACCAGTCATCGGGAGATGCTGAATCAAGTTCAGCATGATGAAATCGACCCACCCTCTGACTCCCTCCCTAAAAGGGAGGGAGAAATGTGTTGTCATCCCGAACGCAGTGGAGGGATCTGACCCTTCATGGGTTGTGGC
>JANQIZ010000294.1 GCA_028281895.1 Dehalococcoidia bacterium | reverse complement strand
ATCGGACTTGCCGTTCATGCTGTCGGTGAAGGGGATCAGCGCGCCGAGAACCTTGGCCGTGGCGAAACGTTTATAGCGCTCTCGACTTCGGACGGAGAGACTGTGCGGCATGTCCGAAGCGCTGGCAGAGGCCGCCCGGACAGGCAACGTGCTGCTTTGAACGCGCTCAGCCTTTTGCGCAGGCATCTCATCGGCCTCGCCGACTAGTGCTGGCTCACATCGGATGAACGCGGCAGGCTCAACTGCTGCTGTGCCGAATTACCCATGCTCCAGCCAGCTACTCGCGCTTATCGTCAAACGTGCGGTCCTCGATCAAGTTGACGCGCACGAGCGTGAAATGGAGCCTGTCGCGAGATGCCAGCGAAGCAAAATCAGCTTGCAGTTTTCCTGTTTGGTCTCATGACGATGTTTGTAGTCGCGGCATGCACGGCAACGGCCGCTCCCGCCAACACGCCTGTTCCTGAACCTACTGCGACTCCAACAGCGGTTCCTGTTCAGACGATCTCGATTGATCCTCGCCGCGACCCTGAAGCATTCCTCGCCGCATTGCCTCGCGCTGAGGTCGATTGCGCATCAAGCGCGGTTGGCGGCAGCGACAACCTGATCGACCTCGTTTCTTTCTCTGAAGAGCCGCTTGATGATGTGTCAGACACCCAGTTGAAGGTGCTTGCCTCGTGCATCAGCGGCGATACTGTCGAGAAGGTGTTGATGGGCCAACTCGATCTGTCTATCGGCGGTTTGAGCGCCTCAAGCTCAGCCTGCATCGCTGAACACACAGACGGCATCGATTTCTCAACGCTCTTCACAGGCTACGCAGTCGAGGCTGAGGCCATCGCCAGCACTCTTCAGGCTCTGTTCTGCCTCACTCCCGGCGAGAGAGATGCGCTTGAGTCGAGTGACCAGGAGTTCGCAGGCATTGTCGAACTTGGTGGCATCGACGCTCTCGAATGTGCGATCGACGGCATGGGTCCGGCCGGTATCGGCTCTTTCGCAGACATGTTCAATGAGGACGGAACCGTAAACACAACAGCGGTCGGCCAGTTCATGCCTCTCATGATCGACTGCGGCGTTGTTGACGATGATCTCTTTGTCGACACCGGCCTTGGAGCTGACCAGTTCGCCTGCCTCTTCGAGCACATCGACGAGGCGACGCTGAACGAGCTGCTCGACGTGTCCGCCAATCCTGGATCGATGCCTGATCTTTCAAGCGCTGCGAACGTGCTGACGGCGATCAGTGAGTGCGGCATCGACATCCAGAGCCTGCTCGATTCGGCAGATGAGATCATGCCAGAAGACCCCGGAACGGCTCTGCCGCCCATAGTCTCTACTGACCTCCTGATCTGCCTCACAGACAACGGAGTGAGCCCGTCCCTGGCAGCAGCCTATGCGGGCGGAATCGCAGACACTTCAGACGCGGGTCTTGCCGCTGCGCTTGCGGCATGCGATGGCGGCGGCTCCGGCAGTGGTGTTGTGGTGCCCGGAGATGGCGGCACGACCATCGACCCGTCAGTGCTTGAGGGCTTGCCGATTACGGTTGAGCAGGCGCAGTGCCTTGTCAACGAGATTGGTGAAGAGCAGCTCGCCGGAATCGCAGACGGCTCCACCAGCCCGCTATCGGCTCTGAACGCCCTGGGCGCGTGCAGCATCTCCATCTCTGACCTGCTGCTCGGATAGACACTGCCATACCATTCGCTGAGCTCATGCGGTGCTAGACTTTGGCGCCGCGAGCCACCTCGCGCCTTCGCCCGCCTTCGCCCGGCTGAAAAACCGGGCGGAACCCAGCGCAACGCATCAGCAGAGGACGCCATGAAGAGCAGAGCAGCCATCCACACTCAGCAGGGCAAGCCACTCACAGTGGACGAGATCGAGATTCCCGATCCGAAAGAGGATCAGGTCGTCGTCAAGATGTTCTCGAGCGGCATCTGCCACTCTCAACTGCACCAGATGCACAACCCCGACGGCCCAACTCCCGCGCTGCTGGGACATGAAGGCACGGGAGTTGTGACCTCTGTCGGCAAGAACGTCACCCATCTGAAGGAGGGCGATACGGCCATCGTGACATGGGTTCCTCGCGAGCCCATTCGCGGACGCTGGGCGCCGGAGCCGGGTGGAGCGACATGGCAGGAGCAGCCGCTGAAGGGCGCAACGTACACGTGGGGCGAGGACACAATCGTGTGGGGCGGCTACGTCGTCAAGATCGATGACGACAGTCCGAAGGACATCAGTTCTATCGTTGGTTGCGCGGTGCTCACGGGCGCGGGCGCAGTGCTGCACACTGCGAAGGTGCGGGCGGAAGAATCTGTAGCCGTCTACGGCGTCGGCGGGGTGGGCCTTTCAGCCCTGCGGATGGCTGTGCTTCTCAACGCGTACCCGGTGATCGCTGTAGACCTCGATGACGACAAACTGGATTTCGCCCGCAAGTTCGGAGCGACGCACACGGTGAACGCGCGTGAGACCGACCCCGTCGAGGCGATCCACGAGATCACCGGCGGCGGCGCTGATTACGCATTCGATGCCATCGGCCTTCGTATCACGAACGAGCAGATCCTGCCGTCTGTGCGAGGCGGCGGACCCGGCGCTGACAATGTCGGCGGAATGGCCGTGCTGGTCGGAATGCCTGGCAAGGAGATGACAGTCGATCCCGGCCACTTCATGTTCCACCAGAGGCAGTACCGCGGGTCACTCGGGGCGACGTATCCCGACAAGGATTTCAACATGTACCTGCGCTGGCACAAGGAAGGTAAGTTTCCGCTGGATCAGCTGGTGACGCAGCGCTACAAGCTGGACGAGATCAACGAGGCGACGAACGCCCTGCAGGCTGGCGAAATCTTCGGCCGGGCGATCCTTGAGTACTAGAGGACGCCTGTTCATCGCCTGAACTCTAACTACATCGGGCATTCACGCGGCTCTGCACTTCTGCGTGCTTGAGAGCATCGCTGCGGAATCGGCCTCAGATGCCAGCGCCCTGATAAGTCTGCGCCACAGGAGAATCAATGCAATATCGCGCCCTTGGAAGATCGGGAATCGAGGCATCGCTGCTCAGCCTGGGCACCGGCGGAGCGAGCCAGTTCGGACAGAAGTCTGGTGTAGACGACGCTGGCCGCCGGCAACTGGTGAGCGCTGCTCTGGACAACGGCATCAACCTGTTCGATACCGCTGAAGCCTATGGCCGCTCAGAGGAGTTGCTGGGCAATGTGCTTGAGGGTGTAGCGCGTGACAGCTATCTGCTTGCGACCAAGTGGTCTCACAAGGTAGACGGCGAGTTCAGACCTGAAGGCGGACTGACAGCCGGTGTAGAAAGAAGCCTCCGCCTCCTCAAGACCGACCACGTCGATGTCATGCAGTTCCACGGAATTCTTCCAGGCGACTACGAGACGGTCACCGACCGCTACCTCGACGAGATGATCGGCCTCAAGAATTCAGGCAAAGTGCGGCTCATAGGTTTTACCCAGATGATGACGATCGACCCGAAGGCGACTGTTCCTCTGCAAGGGCTTCGAGAGCATGGCGATATATGGGACGTGATCATGCTCAAGTACGGCATCATGAACCAGTGGCCCGCCAAAGAGGTCTTCCCTCTCGCCCAGGAGAAAGGCGTCGGGATCATGAACATGGCGCCGATCAGGCAGACGCTCACTCGCGATGAAGACCGTGAGAGGATGTTCGAGGCCTGGCGCGAGGACGGCTCCGTCGATGTGGCTTCACTGGACCCCTGCGATCCGTTTGGCTGGCTGGTGCGCGATGGCGTGGAGTCGGTGATCGATGCGGGTTATCGTTTCGGGGCGATGCATCCGGCGGTGTCAACGGTGATCACAGGCACTGCGAACGTTGAGCATTTGCAAGCGAACCTGAGGTCGATCAATGCGGACCCGCTCGGCGAGGCCGACCACGCTCGCCTGGTAGAGATCTTCGGTAACTCGGCTGCTCCGAACTAGCCAGTCACCTACGTCATGCCGATAGCCAGCTCATCTCGCGACGGGATAGACGGGCTGCGTCCACGCCCTGTACGACTCCCGGGACGAATAGACAGTCGCCCTGACATAAGCCTGGTTCTCCGGAGGCTGGAATCGGACGCTTGAGCCGTGCTCTTCAGCCAGCTTTACACCGTTTTCGCCATAGAAGACAGTAGTGAATTTTTCTGAATCGTATGGGTCGAGATCTATGGCGATCTCCTTGGTGGTGTTAGTCATATCGCCGATCACCACACCCGAAGATGAGTAGAAATCGCCGTCGCTCATCGCCTGCATCACGTCTGGGCGTGAAAGGGATTCAGACTTCACAACGATCCACCCACGCCCGGGGTTTGCGAGCAGCGGACTCGACTCGTGGTAGTGGTGCGAGTCATCCGTCGCGACCCCGAAGATTCGGTTCCCCGCGCTCAGTGCCTGGTCCCACATCTCCTCAACCGACTGCATGCCGCCCATGCCATAGGAGTTCGACCCGCTGTGTCCGTTGTAGACCTCCACGGCCCATGCCCCTGTCGTCTCCACGATGTGGCGAGCGTTCAAGGTCCACTTGTAGTTGGGATGGTTGATCGAAGGCAATCCGCCTGCCTGCCTGATCCTGTCGACGTTCTCCTGAAGCGTCTTCTGCGCATCCTCTTCGTACGCTGGCTCGATGACGGAGTCGATCCCTATGGCGTTGACGTGGACCGGCACGGTGTTGTCAAACAGTCGCGATGTGACCTCTTCGCCGGGAATCATGAGCGGCCAATCGCCCGGGCTGGTGTTCGCCTCTTCCAGCACGGTCAGATGGTTATGGTCTGAGAGTACGAGGAAGTCATAGCCGTGTTGCTTGTACCACCCGGCGACGTGCTGCGGCGAAGCATCGCCGTCACTCTCGGTGGTGTGAGTATGGATGTTGCCTTTGAGCCATCGTTTCTCTGGCATAGTCAGTCTGCTCACCGGTCCTGTTGATCGATTCGAGCGCCGACCCTGGAAGGCAGCGATTCACGAGACCGACAGGCTACCTCAAATGCGAATCGTCGTTGATGCCGTGGACGATCCGGCCAGACGCGGTGACCTCGACAGTCGAGATCGATCCGTTATCAAACGCTGTGTGCATCACTCGTGACGGCTCGCGGCCTGCGTAGTGATCCATCGCAACGCTCTTGACGCCACCGTGCGTGAACACGGCTACGACATCATCGTCTTCGTACCGATCGTCGAGTATCTGCAGTCCGCTCTCAACGCGGTCACGGAACTCCTCCCACGCCTCTCCTTCGAGATGGGCGCAGTCCATCAGGAAATCGCCTTCGGGTGTGAACAGCCTGTCCATAGGCGTGATGCCATCTGACGGGCGTCCAATATCGATCTCTGTGAGCTCAGGCACCACGTCTGCTCTAAGGCCAGTTGCCCGCTCAAGAGGCTCTGCCGTCTGCAAAGCACGAACCGCATCGCTGGAAACGATCCTGGTGATGCCGAGATCAGCCATGAACCTGCCTGTCGCAGAGGCCTGAGCGCGGCCCAGCTGAGTGAGCGAAGCGGAATACCCGTACACGCCGTTTTCGCCCCGTTGCGTGTCGCCATGTCGTACCAGGTACAGCTTCATCGAAGATCAGATTCCCATCGTGCGGTCGATATCGTCCTGGAAAGAGCTCACCGCGCCCGAAACTACATCCTGAACATTAACCCTTGATCCAGCATCGCCAGATTCCATTACGCCGTATGCCAGC
>JANQIZ010000264.1 GCA_028281895.1 Dehalococcoidia bacterium | reverse complement strand
GTCGGAGCGGTTCTGCGTTCGATGCCAGAGTTCACACGGACCGGCTCAAACCAGTTCAAATACACAGGATAAAGACCCGCACATTATGAAAAAGAAGGATCGGGGCATTTCGCCTCGATCCCTCTTTTTTAACCTAGCTCACGTTTTAGATCTGTTTCGCTAGAGATCAGCCGATGACTGGTCTCCCTTGCGAGCCCAGTATTCTCCAAATATTGTGCCGCTAACGATCAGAATCAGGGCCAATAGTATTGGGGTTATGCCGGTGTATCCGAGCATCACTGCGGAAGTCGTAGCTCCAAGCACAGGGACAACAGGTATCCGACGCACCTGCCACCTTGTCGCAGCGCCCTGCGCCTCTCCCGGCTCCGGGCCCATCTTCACCAGCGATGCGTTGACCAGGATGAAGGCTATAAGCACCGCGGCGTTGCTCATCTGGGCAACCTCGCCGATGTCTCCAGCGAGCGTGAATATGGCAGACACAACCGCCACCAGCAGGATCGCGGCCCACGGCGTCTGGCGCGATGCGGAGAGCATCGCCAGTGGCCTCGGCAGCGCACCGGCTCTCGCCATGCCGAACGTCTGCCTCGAAGCGGCCATCAGGCCGAACAGCACCGTGTTGGCAGTCGCGAAGAGCGCAATCACAGAGAGGACCGTCGAGAGTTCTGCGCCAGTCGCAGTCTCCACAACAAGTCCAAGCGGTCCGTCAGACTCGGACAGGTCGCGCCAGTCCACCGCGCTGACGCTGGTGATGGCCACGAGCATGTAGACGACGGTGATGATCGATACAGCGAGAACGATCGCACGGGGCAGGTTCTTGCGAGGCTCCCGCGTCTCCTCTGCAAGGTTCGCCATCTGCTCAAACCCGAGAAAAGCGAAGAACATCAGCGCCGAGCCGCGCATGATGTCGCCGAACCCACCTGCGAAATCGAGATAGTCGACCTCTCCTACGAACCGCGCAGAGACGGATACCGCGAGGATGAGTCCGGCCGCCTCGATCATCGCGAATGCGATTCCAAGCCTGACCGACTCTCTAACACCCAGCCAGAGCACAGTGCCGGATGCGGCGATTAGGCCAAGCGTCACGGGGATCCTGGGCACGTTCGTGATCTCGGACAGGTAGCCGGCGAAGCCGATTCCAACCGCAGACACCTGGATCACGGCGGCGAAGAGCATCGTCCACCCGGCCATGAAGCCTATCCGCGGACCGAAAGCGCGCCTGGTGTACTCGAAAGTCGCACCTGCTCTCGGGAACCGTGACGCAAGCTCAGCGTAGGTGAGGCCTGTCAGAGCTGCCGCAATGGCGCTGATGAGGAATGGAAGCCAGACGCCATTGCCTGCTGCGCCTGCAGCTTCACCAATGAGGACGTAGATCCCGGCGCCGAGGATGATGCCGACGCCGGTGGCGGTGAGTTCGAATACACCGAGTCCCCGGTGGAGAGAGTCCGATCCAGAGCTGTTCTGAGGCAAGCGGCGTGTTCCCGGGCGTGTGCGATGACCTGTGAGGCGGCCTATTCACAGGAATCTTAACGGCCACAGATGCGCAGGACGAGGCCAGCTATGGCTGCCATTCCGACCGCAGGAGCGAGTAGTTCACAAGGTCGAGAAGCTCACCGTGAGCGTTCTTCGACATCTGGCGCAGCAGACCAGTCTCCGTAAAGCCCAGGCGCTCCGGGATTGCGCGACTGCGGCTATTTCCCGGGGCCGCCTTAATGATGATCTGGTTCATGTCGTAGGTCTCAAACGCCAGCTTGATCAGCGCCGACACAGAACGGGTCATCATGCCTCTGCCCTGCAGGTGCTCCGAGAGCCAGTATCCGATCTCAACAGCCGCGGTGAGCGATGCGAAACCCTTGATGCCAACGGCGCCGGCGAACTCGCCCTGGAAGAAGATTCCGAACCCTTGCTCGTGCTGCGGGTCATTCCAGCGTGTGCGCTTCTCTTCCGCAAATGCCATGACTCCATCGAGGTCATAGTCGGCCCGCGCCCAGACGAGGAACCTGCCAAGGTGATCGAGGTTCTCATGGATTCGGGCGTGCATCACCTCGGGATCAACAGTGAACATCGGCCTGAGAGTGATGTCCTGGTCAACGACTATCTGATCTGGCAGCGGTGGCTCAATTCCCATGGAACCGTCCTGTGTGCAAGGGTCAAGCCGGAGAGTAGAGCCGCCAGGCGCAGCTTCGTGTTCCGGCCTTAAGCGCCTATTGTGCGGCGCGCAGGGTCCGCAGGGCACGCGAGAACTAACCAGTGCTGCGGCTAAACTACTGAGCCTGTACCAGGTCGAGCTCTGGAACGTTGTCGATGATGCCGCGAGTGGCTGCCATTCCGAATAGCGTCTCAAGAGCCTTCACACCCTCTTCGCCCATATCGACAGTGTCTGAGTTGACGTACATCCGCACGAAACGCCGGCCATCTTCGCGGTCGATGCCGCGTCCAAAGCCGAGCGCGTAGTCCAGGGCATCGTCCTCATTGGCGTGGGCGTACTCGATACTCGCCTTCAGCGCATTTGCGACCTGCTGGGAGAGCTCTTCACCGAGGTTCCGGTTGACGAGGTCGAGTCCCAGCGGGATCGGCAGCTCGGTTCTCTCAAACCAGCGCTTGCCAAGATCCAGCACGCCATGAAAGCCCTGCTGCTCGTACAGAATCTGGCCTTCGTGCAGCAGGATGCCCGCGTCCACTTCGCCGCTCTCGACTGCTGGGCCGACATCGTCGAAGTTGTAGAACTTCACCTCTGCGTATGGCGGGGCGAAGATCCTGTAGAGAAGCCAGGACGTCGTGAACTCGCCGGGAACGCCGATCACCTTGCCCAGCAGCTCCTTCTCGTTCATTGGGCCTTTGGAGACGACGACAGGACCGTAGTTTCGGCCGACCGATGCTCCGCACGACATGATGCGGTACTTGTCTGCCACCGCCGGGTAGTGCGCTGCCGAGATGGCTGTCACCGGTATCTCGCCGATGTCCGCCAGCTTGTTCAGCGACTCGATGTCTTCCATGTGGTGGCCGACCTTGTGGCCGGGGATAGTCACGTGCTCTTTGGCGAGGCCGTAGAACATGAAGGCGTCGTCTGCGTCTGGGCTGTGTCCGAATGTGATCTCTGTCATCTGTTCTCTCTTCGCAAGGACCTGTCTAGTTGGCCTCGATTGGAATGCTGAACTCGGGTTTGTGGTCTTCGAAGACCTCTACGATCTCGTAGTTGGTCAGGCGCTGGGCCGGTGTGAATCCCGCCTCGCTGATCAGCGTCTTTACCTCGTCTGTCGACGTGCGGTTGTAGAAGCCGGCAGCAAGCATCACGTTCTCATCGAAGAGCGTGCCGCCGAAGTCGTCTGCTCCGAACCTCAGCGCAACCTGGCCGGTCTTCTTGCCCTCCGAGAACCACGACGCCTGGATGTGCGGGACGTTGTCGAGCATGATGCGCGAGAGCGCGATGACTCTCAGGTACTTGTTGGCTCCGGCCTCTTCCTTCACCTGTTTGGCCAGAGCTGTGTTGTCCCGCTTGTACGACCACGGGATGAACGCCGTGAAACCGCCGCCATTGCCGTTGGCCACAGCCTTGTCCTGCACATCCCTGATGTGAGAGAGCGTTTCGATGATGTGCTCATCACGCTCCACGTGGCCGTACATCATCGTCGCTGTCGTCTTGAAGCCGATCTTGTGCGCGGCGATGTGCACATCGGTCCACTTATCGACCGTCTCCTTCGGGTTGAAGCGGGAGATGATCGCTTTGACCTCATTGCTCAGGATCTCGGAGCCGCCTCCGGGCATTGTTCGCTGGCCCGCGTCCCACAGCGCCTGGAAGACCTCTTCGAGAGAAAGCCCGGAGACCTCCGACATCTTTATGATCTCCGGCGCTGACCAGAAGTGAGGCATCACCTCCGGGTAGAGACGCCGGCACTCGCGGACCATTTCGACGTAGTAGTCGAACGGAATGTCGCTGTTGAGCCCGCCCTGCATGAGGACAGTGCGCACGCCGTTGTCGCGTGCCCGCCCGATCTTCTCCATGATCTGCTCGACGGTATATGTATAAGCCGATGGATCGTTGGGATCAGTCCTGTAGAAGGCGCAGAACGAGCAGTACGCGTCGCACAGGTTCGTGTAGTTCAGGTTCGTGTCGATGACGAACGTAGTCTGCTGCTCCGGGTTGTGGAAGTAGCGGATCTTATCGGCAAGTGGAACCAGGTCCAGGAGCTCTGCCTGTTCCATCAAGAACAGACCCTCCTCTGGCGTGATCCTCTCGCCTTCGAACACCTTTTCTCGTAGCTGCTTCAGCATGGTCATCTCTCTAGCCCTGTGATGTTCCGGCAGCGGGCGATGCTGCAACCCGCGGCGCTGGCGGCCGCCAATCGGGAAGCTCCGCCAGGCGGCGTGCAAACTCGTCTATACCTCGCTGCTCTATCGCCCCGATCGAGTATGTGAAGTTGCGCATATACGCGGCGCACTCGTCCTCGGTCATGTAGTCGTTGGCCCTGCGTACTGCGATCTGGTGGATCTCCTGCCTGCCCTGGCAGTAGGCATTGAACAGAGCCTCGTCAAAGGCCGCGTGCGATTCGTCAGAC
>JANQIZ010000245.1 GCA_028281895.1 Dehalococcoidia bacterium | reverse complement strand
CGTCATTCTGAACTTGATTCAGAATCTCTCGGCGGCCGTTAAAGCAAGGTCAGATCCCTCCGCTGCGGTCGGGATGACAAACACGTCGCAAGCTCGGTCTCAGAGAGGAGCGTGTTCGTCTCGTCATTCCGGACTTGATCCGGAATCTCCCGAAACCAGTCAGAGGGAGATGCTGAATCAAGTTCAGCATGACGAAAGCCGACCCACCCTCTGACTCCCTCCCTACAGGGAGGGAGAAGCGCGGGTCTCCACTTCCTTGAAGGGAGAAGTGTCCCCAACAACCACTATTCGCTCTTTTTGGGGGAGGCCTTCAACAGGCCGTCGCTGCTCTCCTCATCGCATAATCAGCGGTGAGCCTCATGAGCACTTTGCAGCCAGAGATAGACGCCTTCCTTCACTACGCCGCAGTGGAGCGAGGCATGTCGGCCAACACCGTTGCCGCCTACCGCAACGACCTCGCAGGCTTCGCCGAGTTTCTTGGCAGCCACGACGGCGGAGACCTCAAGGACTGGCGCAACGTCTCCGCTGTCACGGTCAACAGCCTGCTCGCCGACATGTCAGACCGCGGCTACTCGGCATCCACCCGCTCCCGCAAGATCGCCGCGCTCCGATCCTTCATGAAATACCTCGTCGAGGAGCGAGTGCTCGACGAAAACCCTGCCGAGCACATTCGCACCCCGCGCGCAGGACGGCCGGTACCCGACGTGCTCTCTGACATCGATGTCGGGGCGCTGCTCGAAACCGCTGCCGCCGGATCAGCTCCCGAGGACCGCCGCGATCACGTGATGATCGAGCTGATGTACGCCGCCGGATTGCGAGTGAGCGAGCTGGTATCGCTCGATGTCGGAGACGTAAACCTGGCGGGAGCCACTGTGCGGACCATCGGCAAGGGATCGAAGGAGCGCATCGTTCCTTTGCACGACTTTGCCGTCGATGCCGTCGAGTCGTACCTGCAGGGCGTCCGGCCACTCCTCGCCAACGAAAAGCGCACCGATGCTCTGTTCCTCGGGCGTCGTGGAGGCAGGCTGTCCCGCCAGGCGTTCTGGCAACGGCTCAAGAGGGCTGCGGTCAAGGCTGGCATCACCGGCCACATCACGCCTCACACGCTGCGGCACAGCTTCGCAACTCACCTGCTCCAGGGCGGCGCGTCACTGCGACATGTGCAGGAGTTGCTGGGGCACTCGTCGATCTCCACGACGCAGATCTACACGCACCTGACATCTGAGCATGTGCGGACTGAGTACGACCGGGCGCATCCGAGGGCGTGATCAGGGCTTGAGAAGCACGGCCCGCGTGCCGGACGGTCGCTCAATGGCGATCCTGTATGCCTCGGCTGCCTCATCGAGCGGCAAGACCGTAGAGACGATCGGCGTGAGGTCGATCTGGCGCAATCGGATCAGCGACTCGGCGCGTCTTGTCTCTTCAAGCGATGGCAGCGCTGTAGCGTCCTCAATGCCGGGAAAATGCGGCGAGAAGTGAGGTACGCCGGCCAGACTGCCAGAGGTTGTTATGGCC
>JANQIZ010000195.1 GCA_028281895.1 Dehalococcoidia bacterium | reverse complement strand
GGGTATAGGGCAGCCGAACGAGCCATGCCCTGGGTAGAGAAACTCAACTTGATCCTCCGTGGATGGGTGCGCCTTCCGTCACCACGTGATTTTCTTCACAATCACAGAAATAGTACAACATCCCGTTGATCTCTGCAGCTTCCGTCTATGTGGTAGGCAGAATTCTGAGTTGTACGTAGATGATACGAGGGTTGGCGAACGCGTTGCGAAATCGGGTGTTTCTTCGCGGCGTCACACCAGTTCGTATACTCATCTATGCCGGGATATATTGCTGACGTTTGGGATACCGACGACGCTTTTCGAGAGCATGAACGGAACTGATTTGGAAGCAAAAGAGATCGCCAGAACTGCGGGAGCCATCCATGCGGCCGAAGGAAGGATGGTGCTGGTCGTAACGGGCGCGGGCACTCAGGCTCTTGGATGGCTCTTCGCTGTGCCAGGCGCATCGAGAACTGTGCTCAACGCAAGGATTCCGTACTCGCAGGCGTCGCTCAACGAGTTCACTGGCCGTCCCGCGGATCAGCACGTTTCGGCAGACGAAGCGCTGGTCATGGCTGAGCGTGCTCTTGACGAAGCAGTGCGATTCAGCTCAGGCGATGAGCTGCTTGCTGGAGTTGGATGCACTGCGGCAATTGCGACAGATCGTGATCGCCGTGGTGAGAATCGGTGTCACGTGGCTTTTGCTGCCAGTGACGGCCGCAAGGCGGTCTACTCACTTGTCATGAATAAGGGCGACAGGGACCGTGCTGGCGAAGAGGATGTGACCAGCCGCATCGTCCTGAATGTCGTTGCTGAGGCGAACCTGGTTGCTGACCGAGTTGAGTTACCGCTGCTGCCGGGAGAGCGCGTTGTTCGACGCCCGAATGGCAACACTGGAGCCGGCGAATGAGCCCTCTAGAAAAGCTCTATGCCGCCCAGATCAGATCGCTGTTGATCACCGCAGATGGCCAAGTGCTTGAGAACCCGGATGCGACTGGCCGCATTGTGCTTGCAGGCTCCTTCAATCCATTGCATCGAGGGCATCGACGACTGCTGGCAGCAGCCGAACGC
The DNA here is from genome assembly GCA_028281895.1 of Dehalococcoidia bacterium. Lineage (GTDB taxonomy): Bacteria > Chloroflexota > Dehalococcoidia > Lucifugimonadales > Lucifugimonadaceae > JAJCYX01. Next base: position 5,520 of record JANQIZ010000195.1, on the reverse strand, counting down.
ATTACCGGTCAGACTGGCGCCTATGAGATATCGATTCAGAATGTTGACAAGCCAGATCTGCCGGTCGACGAGCTTGAGTTGAGACTGTCGGCATTCGAGGGAAAGTCCGATGTGTTCATCACCCGCGCTGCTCTCTTTCTCGACAAGGCGATCGCAATGCCGGGAGCCTGGTTCGTGATCGGGATCGACACCGCTGAGCGCCTCGTTGACGACAGCTACTATCCCGACCGTGACGCTTCGGCGGCGCTAATGAAACTACGCGAGAGGGATGTGAGATTTGCGGTGGCTGGCAGGCTTGCCGGGGATGGCAGCTTTGCATCCCTGAACAGTCTTGTTATCCCGGATGAATTCGCAGAGATGTTTATAGACATCCCTGAATCCGAGTTCAGAGAAGACGTTTCGTCTACGGAGTTGCGATCGGCGCGTCGCCGTTGACCTGCTGCTCGCAGTCCGTGCCTTCAAGCACGTGCGACATCGACTCGCCCAGGGCAGTGATCTCCTCATCAGTTAGCCGCGAGAAGAAGTGCTCCTCAAGGCTGCGGAGGTGAGTGGCCGCAGCCCTGCGGAACTGTCGCTTGCCCTCAGTAGTAATCACGGCGTAAGTGCCCCGGCGATCGTCGTCGCATGGCTCACGCTCAACAAGCCCTGCCGACTCCATGCGATCGATCAGTCTTGTGAGACCGGAGCGGGAGTAGAGCACTCTGTCGGCGAGATCCTGCAGCCGGAGCCGGTCCTCGCCAGACTCGGTCAGTTGCAGAAGGACCTCGTACCAGGCCAGCGACAGGCCGCGCTCATCCACAAGGCTCTTATTGAGCAGATCTGACACCTGCTGGTGAGCCCTGAGAAATCGACCAAAGATGTCGAGATGTGCGCTGTCAGGCCGGTTTGCCATGCATCCAATTCTATGCCTGTTTCAATCTTGCCAGCTTGATAGGGTGACCGTGAAGTTTTTGCGCTCGCTACGAGAGAAGATTCACGCCAAATCACAGGACGAACTGGAGACCGCTCCATGAATGCTGCTAACAGCCGAACGCCATCAACTGGAACCAAAGGTCTGGACGAGGTGTTCCTGCAGCGACGGTCGATTCGCGCATTCTCGCCGGAGCCGTTGACTCAGAGCGAGATCGACACGCTCTTCGAGGCGGCCAGATGGGCTCCGTCATCGAACAATTCCCAGCCGTGGAAGTTCGTCTATGCGACAGATGGACCGCAGCGTGGTCGGCTGAACTCGCTGTTGAGGCCGGGCAACCAGAGCTGGGCTACAGCCGCTCCTCTCCTGGCATTCCTGGTCGCCAGAAAGGGCAACAGCGAGGGGCGTGTGTTTCGCACCAACCAGTTCGACAGCGGCGCTGCATGGATGTCGCTGGCAATCCAGGCGGCACGGATGGGAATAGCGACTCATGCGATGGGTGGCATAGAGATCGACGATGTCTATGAAGAGCTGGGGCTTTCGCGTGACGAGTACGACGTGATGGTCGGCATAGCGATTGGCCGACAAGGCGATCCGGCGTCGCTCGCAGACGATCTCAGAGAGCGCGAAGCAGTGCCCAGCGACCGCATGCCGCTCAACGATGTCGTGTCGAAACTCAAGTAGCGATCCGGTCGATGTGGCCTAGCTGACCGGCATCCAGCCCATGCCCTCGTTGGCCTCTTCCAGTCCGCCCCGGTACACCCACTCACGGCCATCGGTGTCTACCTTGCGAGCCGATTCGGAGTCGATATCCAGCCGGAGCGTGCCTGACTCGCACTCGATCTCCACCTCGAAATCCTGGTGCGCCGTCACCTTGACCGGGCGGCTGTGCATCACGTTCTGCTCATCAACAGAGAGCGTGAGCCATGGATCTTCTTTGCCCATGACGACCTGCGAAAACCGGCTCTTGTCGACGATGCGCAGCGAGCCAGGCTCACAGCTGAAGAATGGATTTGAAGGATAGGGATCAAACGGAAACGGCATATGTGTACCTCGCGGCGTAGCGTTCGACGGGCTTGCGGGATGTATTCCGGCGGAGGCTAGTTGGCGACGGTGGCCGTGCCTGCCTCGACTCGGAAGGTGAACAGGAGCTCGTCGATCTCCTCGCGGAGGCGGTCCATGCCCCAGCCTTCCGTGGCTGATGTGAAGACAGGCGTCTCTCCAGCAGGCAGCAGATCGGCTGAGTCGAGCTCATTGATGCCAGTATCCGGCGACTCTGCGACCAGGTCCCACTTGTTCAAGACCAGGATTCGAGGAGTTTCAGCGAGGCCCATGTCTGCCAGGACATCTTCGACCACCTGCGCCTGCTCGGAGGCGTACGGGCTGCTCACATCGACGACGTGCAGAAGAAGGTCAGCCTCGTGCGCCTCTTCGAGAGTGGCTCGGAAGGCTGCGACAAGGATAGGGGGCAGCTTGTGAATGAAGCCTACGGTATCCGAGACAACTGCCCTTGTTCCAGAAGGCAGGTAGAGCTGCCTGCTGGTCGTATCGAGCGTTTCAAAAAGCCGGTTGCGGGAGCGCACCTCGCCAGATGTCAGCCGATTGAACAGAGCCGACTTGCCGGCGTTCGTGTATCCAACAAGAGAGACAGTGAAAGCGTCTCTTGTCCGTCTTCGGCGTTGCTGATCGCGCTGGGAGCGCACCCGCTCGATCTCGGATTTCAGTCGAGACAGCCGCGACCGCACAAGACGGCGATCGGTCTCGATCTGCGTCTCACCAGGGCCTCGCGTTCCAACTCCACCGCCAAGGCGCTCAAGGTGAGACCACTGGCCGGCGAGCCGTGGCAAAAGATACTCGGTCTGCGCCAGTTCGATCTGCAACTGGCCTTCCCGTGTTCGAGCACGCTGGGCGAATACATCGAGGATCAACGCCGTGCGGTCGATGACCTTCACCTTCAAGGTGTCTTCGAGAGAGCGCTGCTGAGAAGGCGTCAGCTCGTCATCGAATATCGCGGTATCGACTTCGTACTCAGCTATGGCTTCCTTGAGCTCAGTCAGCTTGCCTGCGCCAAGGTAGGTTGGAGATGGCCGGTTCAGGCGCTGTGTCACCTGCGCGACCGGGTTGGTTCCAGCAGCACGCGCCAGCTCCGCGAGCTCGTCGATTGAGTCCTCGAGAGTCCACACCGATCGCTCGGACCGCAGCATCGCGCCCACGAGGCAGACGCGCTCTCTGAATGGTCCCGTTGAGTATGTGCTGGAGTTTCTGGGCAAGCGGTTCAGTTGATGGTGGGCGATTCGACATCGCTAGGTTAAACGATAGCTCGCTTCTTCGAACTGCACGATTTCGCCATAGATGCGCCAGCTAGCCGATGCGCAGGTTCTCTTCCGGGAATCGGTAGTTGTCTTGCTGGACTCGCTCCGACATGTAGAGAGCGATAGTGAGAGGCCCGAAACGGCCTATGAACATCGCAACAGTGATGATGACCCTGGCGGGCGCGTTTAGATCCGGCGTAGCACCTGCCGACCACCCATTGGTCGCAAATGCGGAGATGACCTCAAAGATCGCCTGGCGCTGATCAAGGCCGGGTTGAACGGCAAGAACGGCCACGGTGAAAGCGAATATCGCTATCACTGACGTGATCGCCACTCCGAACGCTCTGCGCACGATGATCTCCGAGATGCGACGCCCGAAAGCGTTGGTCGAAGTCTGACCTCTAGTCACAGCCAGTCCGGCGAATATCAGCACCATCAGGGTGTTGACCTTGATTCCGCTGGTGGTCGTGGCGGTCGCGCCTCCCACAAACATGACCGCCTCGGCAGCGACGATCGTGCTGTCATGGGCCTCCCCGTAGTTGACCACAGAGAACCCGGCTCCCTTGTTGGCCGCATGAAATGCTGACCTGGAGATCTTGGAACCGACAGATGCGTCTCCGATGGTGGAAGGGTTCGACCATTCAGCTGCTATGAAGGACGCGAACGCCACGAGCAGCATGAGCGCAGTGCCGCTGAAGACGAGCTTTGAGTCAAGTCTGAGTTTCGACCACCTGCGGTTGCGGAGCGCATCGCTGAAGCTCGTGTAGCTGATCGAGCCGATGGTCATGAGAATTCCAAGGATCGCCAGCGTCACATGGTCGTCACCGAATCCGACGATACTCGCTCCGCCGGCTGCCTCATCAGGGATCAGATCGAATCCGGCATTGTTGAACCCGGATATCGCAGTGAAGATGCTCTGCCAGACAGCATCCGAGGCAGTAAGTCCGGGCCACGCTGTACCGAAGACGTACCAGCGAAGGAAGATGAGCCCTGAGCCCAGCAACTGGACGACGATCGCCATTAGGATGATGCGCCTGGCAAGCCGGGTGATGAACTCCAGCTGACTCTCTCCCAGGCCAGCGCTGAGCAGAAGCTGGCCTTCGAGACCGACTCGCTGGCCAACGATGAAGATGAGGACTACGGCTCCAGTCATGAAGCCCAGGCCGCCGACAAAGATCAGCACAGCGATCTCGATCTCGCCGATGAAACTCCATGTCGCATCGGTGTCGAAAAGCACCAGGCCCGCGCCAGTCGCGGCCGAAGTTGCGGTGAACAGAGCGTCGATGGGTGAAGTGAATGAGCCGTCTTCGCTGCTGAACGGCATCATCAGCAAGATCGCGCCAAGTACCACGAAGGCGAGGAAGCTGTAGACCAGCGTCATCGGTGAGCGGGCGCCGCGCACGGAGTATCTGCGAGGCTCGACCCTGACCGTTGTCGGCGCGATCTCCTGCTGCCGGGGTCTGCGGACCACCGAGTCGCCGGGCTTCAGGTCAGACGAATGCCGCAACTGGACTACCTGCCGGGTTTGCTCGTCTCAGGATCACCGATCTTCGGGCTGCATGCTGGTCTTGCTATTCGGCGCTCGTTTCGGACTGCGTGTCCTATCGAACCTTGAATCCGCTCAGCCGCCTGACGCCCTCTTCGATCAACTCGTCCGGGATCGTCAGTGAAAGACGAATGTACCCTTCACCTGCCGGACCGTAACCGTTGCCAGGCGTCACGACGACATCGCGCTCCTCAAGCAACTTCTCTGCGAACTCGGCAGATGTGAAGCCTGCCGGAGTCGGCACCCAGATGTACAGGCCGGCCTTTGGAGCCACCGCGTCGATGCCGATCTCTTTCAGGGCTGCGACTACCTTGTCTCGCCTGCGCCGGTAGATCTCGTTGTTCTGCTCGATCCAATCCGGTGTAAGGTTCAGAGCCTCGATGCCCATCTCCTGCACCGCCTGTGAGAGTCCAGAGTCGATGTTCGACTTGACCCGCATCAGGGCATTGACCATCTCGGAGTTGCCAACCGCCATTCCAACGCGCCAGCCGGTCATGTTTGCCGACTTGGACATGCTGTGGAACTCCATCGCGACGTCTCTTGCACCCTCGACCTGCAAGATTGAAGGAGCCACATAGCCGTCGTATGTCACCTCGGTGTAGCAGGCGTCGTGCAGCAGCGCGATCTCGTACTGGCGAGCGAACTCAACCGCTTCGGCGAAGAAGTCGAGGTTTGCGATCGCGCCAGTCGGGTTGTTCGGATAGTTGAGCCAGAGGACCTTCGCCTTCTTCGCAACGTCAGTCGGGATATCG
>JANQIZ010000179.1 GCA_028281895.1 Dehalococcoidia bacterium | reverse complement strand
CGACACGGGCTGCCGCAGCCGCCCGGTGGCGTGGCCCGCGACGCGGAGCAGGCGCTGCAGGTGGCATCGAACATCGGCTTCCCGGTGCTGGTGCGCCCTTCATATGTGCTGGGCGGGCGCGCCATGGAGATCGTGCAGAACTCATCAGAACTGCTCCGATTCTTCGAGACCGCAATCGCCGCCTCTCCCAACCAGACGGTGCTCATCGACCGCTACCTTGAAGGCGTCGAGGTCGAGGTGGATGCGGTCTGCGATGGTGAGGAGATCCTGATACCCGGGATCATGCAGCACATCGAGCGTGCAGGTGTTCACTCAGGCGACTCAATGGCCGTCTATCCGACCCAGTCATTGACCGAAGCGGAGATCGACACGGTAGTCGACTACACACGCCGGATCGGACAGGCGCTGGGTGTCCGTGGACTGATGAACATCCAGTTCGTTATCACCGGAGGCGGGGCTTACCGCGGCTTCCAGGATCGTGGCCGCAATGCCAGTAATGGCTCGGATGCCGCGCCTGAGGTCTTCATCATCGAGGTGAACCCCAGGTCATCGCGCACTATCCCGTTCATATCGAAGATCACGCGCGTTCCGATGGTTCGCCTAGCGGTCGATGTCATGCGAGGCAAGTCGTTGGCAGAAGCGGCTGCCGAGCACGGCCTGGAGCCGGGGCTCGCGCCGAAGCGAAACCTTGTCGCTGTGAAGGCGCCAGTGTTCTCCATGTCGAAGCTCGCAGGAGTCGACACATTCCTTGGCCCTGAGATGAAATCGACCGGAGAGGTCATGGGAATCGACTCGGACTTCAATAGCGCGGTCGCCAAGGCGCTCATCGCTTCGAGCCTTGAGCTGCAGCCAGCCAGCAACATACTGCTCAGCATCGCAGACCACGATAAGCCGGACGCGCCGGGACTCATCCGTGAGCTGGACGCAGCGGGATTCCAGATATACGCCACTTCCGGAACAGCGGCGATGGCACGCGCACTCGGCATCGAGCCCATCGAGGTTGAAAAGCGTCTCGCATCAGAAGGCACGACCGTCGCCGACATCATCGAGGATGGAACCGTTTCGGCTGTTGTGAATACCGTCACGGGAGACCGGCAGACGTTGCAGGACGGGTTCCAGATCCGCCGGTCTGCTGCCGAACGACGGATACCGTGCTTCACCTCGATCGATACCGCGAGGTGCGCTGTTGAGGCGCTGAGCCAGGAAGGCAGCACCTACAGCATCCGCACCCTCGCCGAGTACCTGGACGACTAGGCTGGCGGATCTGCTGCCTGTGGCTTCTGCATCACGACGATCCGCCTGTGCTCGTTCGTGACGATGCCGTTCGGAGTGCCGAGCCTGTCGATGAGATTCAGCAGCACTGGCGCATCCCGGCTGGCATCAAAGTCTGTCAGTATTCGCACCTTCTGCAGCCAGAAAAGGAACGACGCTGCATCGCCGAACACGATCGGAACGTCGTACTCTTCGAACCTGGCCAGCGTGTAGCCAATCTCCCTCAGATGCTTCACCGCTTCCGGCGCCCCGAGCTGAGGCGCGATCTCGTGGCCTGCAGACCTGCCTTCTGCGCCTCCTTCGAACGCCTCTCGCACAGCACGCGCATCTTCGTCGCCGATCTGTTGTGCGACAACCACCCCGCCGGGCGACAGCACCCTGTCGATCTCCTCGGGAAACAGCGGCGCGTGCCTGCTTAGCGCCACGTGGAATGCTCCGTCCGGAGCTGGCACCGCATGTGCTGAGCCACGCGTGAAGTGAACTCGTG
>JANQIZ010000170.1 GCA_028281895.1 Dehalococcoidia bacterium | reverse complement strand
TCAACTTCATGCAGGAGATCATCGTTGGCCGTGTGGCGGAGCGCGTCCTGTTCGACCTCCGCCGCGCCATGTACAGGCACCTTCAGCGTGTGTCCCTCTCGTTCATGGATCGGACCGAGGTAGGCCGGCTAATGTCACGGCTGCAGGGTGACGTCGCCGCGCTGCAGGAGTTCCTTGAAACATCGGTCTTCGCCATCGGAGACTTCGTTCTCATAACCGGTATCTCGATTGTGCTGATCGCCTACGACTGGCGGCTTGGCCTGTTGACCCTGACCGTCGTCCCGGCGCTGCTGCTCATCAGGATCGTGTGGCTGCCGCGTGCACGCAACGCATTCCTTGGCGCTCGTGAAAGCAGCTCGCGGCTGAACGGCGCACTGGCTGAAGGCATCAACGGCGTCCGCACTGTGCAGGGAATGACGCGTGAAGACGTCAACGCCAGTCTTTTCGAAGAGAAGGTTGACACGAACCTGAAGGCCCAGCTCAAGGGAACGCGCTACGGCCAGATCATGATCCCGACGATCGACACGCTGACCGGCATCGCCATGGCGATCATCATCGTGGTTGGCGGAACATTCGTCCTTGATCGAACCCTCGATGTTGGTGTCATGGTCCTGTTCATCTTGAACGTCCAGCGTTTCTTCGATCCGATCCGCGCGCTCACGATGCAGTACTCGATCGCCCAGCGTGCGATGGCCTCCGGCCAGCGAATCTTCGAGGTACTCGACGTGCCGGTCGAGGTCGAGGACAAAGACGATGCGGTAAGGCTGGAGAACACCGACGGCTCTGTTGAGTTCAAAAACGTGACATTCGGCTACAACCCGTCCCAGCCGGTGCTCCAGGACATCAGCTTCAAGGTGAACCCCGGAGAGACCGTGGCACTGGTCGGGCCGACAGGGTCCGGAAAGTCGACGACGATGTCGCTGATCCACCGCTTCTATGACGTGTGGGATGGCGATGTGATCGTGGGCGGCACAAACGTCAAGGACTGCACACAGGAGTCACTCGGGCACGAGATCTCGATGGTGCTGCAGGAGCCTTATCTCTTCTCAGGCACGATCCTTGAGAACATCAAGTACAGGCGTGAAGACGCAACTCGCACTGAGGTTGTCGAGGCAGCCCGCGCTGTTGGCGCGCATGAGTTCATCATGAAGCTGCCAGACGGGTACGACACCAGCCTTGAGCAGCGCGGCGGCAATCTGTCGCTCGGACAGCGGCAGCTGATCAGCTTCGCGCGGGCCATCGTCGCGGATGCCAAGATCCTGGTGCTGGATGAGGCAACCGCCAACATAGACAGCTATACCGAGATGCTGATCCAGCAGGCGCTGGCAAGACTTCTGCAAGACCGCACTGGACTTGTGATCGCCCATCGCCTGGCGACGATCCGCGGCGCTGACCGCATCATCGTGCTGCAGGATGGCAAGATCATCGAAGAGGGCAACCACGATCAACTGATGGCGCAGGAAGGCCTCTACTCGCGGCTGTACTCGATGAACTACGCCTCGTTCGACGATATCCCTGATGAGTTGATCCAGGCCGCTGTGCAGGGTGAGGCCGACAGCACCACCTGAGGCTTCAGCTACATGAACCGGGTCTGTTGAGGGCCGTCTCCGGACGCCTCACCCGAATCAAGCTCAACTCCGGCATGCCTTGCGCCTTCGGGAGTCGTGCGCCTGCCCTGCGTAGTACGCAGGATAAAGCCAATCTTCAGCAGGTATGGCTCAACCACGTCCTCAAGCGTCTGCTGTTCCTCGTTGAGAGTCGCTGCCAGCGCGTTCACACCGGCCGGACCGCCATCGTAGTTGCGTGCGAGCGTCTCCAGGTAGAGCTGGTCTAGCCTGTCCAGTCCGAGCCTGTCGACACCTTCCAGTTGAAGAGCCGCGGCAGCTATCTCCTCCGTGATGTTTCCGTCGTGCTTGACCTCTGCATAGTCACGCACCCGGCGCAGCAGACGGTTGGCGATGCGCGGCGTTCCGCGCGATCTGCGTGCGATCTCCGCTGCTCCATGCTCGGTGATGCTCACACCCAGAATCCCGGCAGAGCGCCTGACAACGAGAGTCAGCTCCTCATCGGTGTAGTAGTCCAGGTGGTAGACGAGTCCGAACCTGTCTCGCAGCGGGGCGCTGAGCATCCCGACACGCGTCGTTGAGCCGATCAGCGTGAACGGCTGCAGCGGAAGGTTGATCGTCTTCGCAAACGCGCCCTGCCCTGTTGTGAAGTCGACGCGAAAATCCTCCATGGCGGAGTAGAGATATTCTTCGACGGCGCTGGAAAGACGGTGGATCTCGTCGATGAATAGCACATCTCGCTCATCGAGGTTCGAGAGGATGCCCACAACGTCCGCCGGGCGCTCCATCGCCGGACCCGAGGTATGGATCAGCCTCGAGTCCATCTCGCGAGCGATGATGTGCGCGATGGTCGTCTTTCCAAGTCCGGGCGGACCGTGCAACAGAACATGGTCGATGGCCTCGCTGCGCCGGCTGGCTGCCTTCACCGCCACCGAGACACTGTCGACAACAGCTGATTGACCGACGTAGTCGTCAAATCGTCGAGGCCGCAGCGCGTTGCCGATACCTTCATCATCCGAGGTTTTCGCAGGGTCTATCGCAGCTGAGCGCGTTGCGGCTTCAACCTGGTCGCCTGCGGTCTCCTCCAGGTCGGCTCCTGATCCGGCCGCTCCTCCAACAATCTTCTCTCTGCCGGTCTTTGCCACAGGCCTAGTCTCCCGGAGAGAACGCGGCACGTGTTGCGGCCTGGGCGCGGAATACCTCTCGCATCAGCGACTGCGCATCATCCGCGGCTTCAGGGTTTCTGCGCACTGCGCGGTCGACCTGCTCTCGCGCCTCCGCAGGCCGGTAGCCAAGGGCCACGAGAGCATCGACCACCTCACCCTGCACCGAAGTCGGCAGATCGGCAGGCACAGAGCCATTCGCTGATGGGGTTCCGTTCACTGCTGCAGCCCTGTCATCCCTCAAGAGCGCGGTTGCTGCCACCTTGCCCTGCAGCGTCGCGATGATCTTCTGAGCAGCGCGAGCGCCGATGCCAGGCAACTGGTTCAGCAGTCCGGTGTCGCCCTGCTCTATCGCTCCGGCGATTGCAGAAACCGGGAACACGAGCGCGGCAGCAGCCTTGGCAGGCCCGATGCCCTCGACCTGGATCAGCTGCTCAAAGAACTGGCGCTCGCTCTCGTGCAGGAACCCAACAAGCTGCGGCTTCGGCTGCCGCTCCGTCACGTGGTAGTAGAGCTCGAACTCGATCTCGTCGCCAGCGCGCACGCCGCGGCCTGTGAGCGAGTCATAGACATAGACCGGCAACTGCACGTCGTAGCCGAGGCCTCCGGTCAGGACGATCGCCCGCGCGGGTTCTCTATCGAGCCTGTGGATCGTTCCCTTGATATAGGAGATCAACTGCGAGCGGTCCTATCGTGATTCATGCTTATGCAGGCGCGTAGCTGGCAATTCAGCGGCTGGCGGCTATAGACGCTGCTACCGCCGGACTGCCAGAGATTATGGCGTGGCACAGCGCGATGGCAAACGCGTCGGCCACATGCTCGTTGCGCGCCACATCTTCGTCCTGCAGATGAGCGGCAACTGCCCTCATCACCTGATCCTTTGGAGCATGCCCCGCGCCGGTCACGATCGACTTTGCGCGATTCGGCTGGTAGTTGTGCACCGGCATGCCGGCAGCTCCAGCAGCCATCACGACTACACCGCGTGCGTGGCCCATCATGATGGCAGTCTTCGCGAACTTAGGCTGAGAGTGAAGATCCTCGATCGCCATCACATCGGGCCGCAGCTCCTCGATCACCTCTCGGATAGCCTCGAAGATAGTGTGCAGCCGCTCCTCCAGCGGATCCTTGGAGCGAGTCCGCACAACGCCGCCCTCTACGACCTTCGGAGTCGAAACGCCTGTATCGATAACGCCGTATCCGGTGTTAACAAGACCAGGGTCGACGCCGAGGATTCGCATAGAGGCAGGGTTCCCGATACGGCCGTTAGAAAGAGGCCAGCTGCAGCCTCATGAATCTTAGTCTTCCCCGCGGCTGGTCTCCAAGAGACGTGGCTTTGCAGACCCGACCGTAAGCGACGTGAGATCAGTTGCCAATCCGGGCACTCGTCTCTAAATTGACCCGACAGCAGGCCTGAATCTCAACTCCCCGGAGGGCGATAGTGCGACCACTCTACTCTGAACAGCAGGAGATGCTGGCTGCCACAGCGCGGGAGTTTGCCGAGAAGGAGCTTGCGCCCCGGGCGGCAGAGGTGGACGAAGCGGAGAAATTCCCCGTCGAACAGTTCAAAGGGCTTGCTCAGCTGGGATTCACCGGCCTGACAGTCGACGAAAACTACGGCGGGAGCGGTGGCGACTACCGGGACATGATGGCGGTCCTCGAGGAGATCGGCGCCGCATGTGGCACTACGAGCACCGTCCTCATCACCCACGTATCTCTCGGCTCGCAGACCATCAACCAGTTCGGGACCGATGAGCAGAAGAAGCGCTGGATTCCCGCACTTGCGACCGGTGAGAAGATCGCCGCATTCGCCCTGACGGAGCCACAGACAGGGTCCGATGCTCTAGGCCTGACCACCACGATGACCGAAGACGGCGATGACTATGTGCTCAACGGAACAAAGCTCTTCATCACCAACGCCGGAGTCGCCGATGTCTTCACGGTCTTCGTGAACCAGGACAGGTCAGCGGGCTACCGTGGCATCTCGGCCATCGTCATGGAAAAGGGCACGCCCGGCTTCTCGATCAACCCTCAGCACGGCAAGATGGGGATGCGCGGGTGCGAGACGGCAGAGCTGGTCTTCGATAACTGCCGTGTGCCCAAAGAGAATCTGCTTGGCGAGCCGGGAGGCGGCTACAGGATCGCGCTGAAGATCCTCGACTCGTCCCGCATCATGATCGCAGCGCAGTGTCTCGGCCTCGGCAAGGGCGCGCTGGATGCGGCCCTGGAATACTCCCGGCAGCGCAAGGCGTTTGGCTCCGCTATTGGCAAGAAGCAAGCAATCCAGTTCATGCTCGCCGATATGGCGACTGAGCTTGATGCTGCCCGCTTGCTCACATTCCGGGCAGCTAGCCTCTACGATGCCGGGATGCCGCACAGCGCGGAAGCTGCGATGGCCAAGGTGTACGCATCAGAGGCAGCCGGGCGTATCGCCGACAGGGCGCTGCAGATCCACGGCGGAACCGGATACTTCAGGCCGAGCGTTGTCGAGCGAATCTATCGTGATCAGCGTGTGACGGAGATCTACGAGGGCACATCGGAGATTCAGCGGCTGGTCATCAGCAGAGAGCTGCTCGGAGACATTCCTGACTAGCCGCACCGGCGCGCCAGATTCTCGCTAGTTAGATCGATATCGAAGCCAGGAGCAGGCAAGTGCGCGAAATCACGTTGACGCTCAATCTGTCGGAGGCGTAGAATTTAACCTTGTGCGCATCGTGAATCGGCTTGATTTTCGACAGCGTGGAAACCGGAAAGATGATCTTCAACGTCGCCAGTTTGCTGACCGCCAGAGAAGGTGCCGCCAGGCAGGCGAGTGTTGAAGACGGCGAGGTCTACGCAGACCGTCATCGGTTTAGCAAGATCAACGGCCCGGTCGAACTGCTGAGGACAGACAGAACCATACTGGTCTCAGCAACGATCACCGCCAGGACGGATGACACCTGCAGCAGGTGCCTTCAGCCTGCGACGCTGGATATAGAGACAGAGTTCGAAGAGGAGTTTGAACCGGTAAACCGTGATCTCATGAGTGACAGGCCGGCTCCGGTTGAGAGCGATTTCGACCCGGCACTTGTGATCGACTCACGGAACATGCTGGACATGACGGATGCGCTTGCGCAGGCGCTTTCACTGGCGATGCCGCTGGCTCCGATATGCAGTATCGACTGCGCCGGCATCTGCACAACATGCTTCGCAAACCGGAACGATTCCACTTGCAACTGTGACGATCAGCCTACTGACCCGAGGTGGCGCGCTCTTGCCGAGCTCGGCGCCCAGACCACAAACTCGAACAGCTAGCCGCTTGAGAGCGGCGGAACAACGAAAATGACTCCGTTACCCAAAAAGAAGCGAACACGTCGACAACGCGGACACAACCGCGCTCACCAGGCGCTTTCGCTCCCGGCAGTCGCCAGGTGTCTTTCCTGCGGCAACACCATCCGTCCACACCGCGCCTGTCCTATGTGCGGCAACTACAACGGCCGCACGGTTCCAGGCAAGTTCCCGCTGACCAACCGCCTCGAGTCGAGGCAGCCGGTAGCGGCTACTGCGACCGAAGACGCCGAAGCCTAGCGATCTGACGGCACGGTTCCAGGAGATTCGCAAGCATGTCTGTCGAAGCGCCTGAGCAGTTCGCGTTCATCTTCCCCGGCCAGGCCTCTCAGG
>JANQIZ010000318.1 GCA_028281895.1 Dehalococcoidia bacterium | reverse complement strand
TCCTCGATAGCTTTGACCAGCCCCTGTCAGGTGGCATCGTGAGCCTGGCGTTCGACACGAACGGTGTTCTGTACGGCGGAACCGCTACTCCAGAGGGTGAGGCAACCGACGGTGGACGCCTGGTGATGATCGACACAGAGACCGGCGTGTTCCAGTTCGTTGGCGACAATACCGCAACGGCCACCGGAAGCAGTCTCGCCGGACTCGGCTTCGGCAGCTAGACCCTTCGCGTCGCCAACCAGACGATCTAGCGGCTAGACCGCTCCCGCGAGCAAGAACCCAGTCACGCTCACATCGCAGCCGGTCGGCTGTAGTATGGCGCCGCGGCCAGCGTCTCCAGACGCGCCACCACCCTGCTACCCGCGCCAACCAGGAGGCACCTGAATGAAAGTCACCAACCTCAGAACGATGGTCGTTGAGGGCGAGGAGCCGTACATCGGCGGCAGGTACTACCTCTTCCTCTTTCTCGAAACCGACGAGGGCATCACTGGCATTGGCGAGCGCATCGCGGGCAGCAGCTACTCCAACAACCTGAAAGATATCCAGACGCATGTGCGGATGCTCGAAGAGCTGGTCGGCCAGTTCGTGATTGGCCAGAACCCGCTGCACATCGAGAAGATCTGGGACAGCATCTACGGCTCAAGACACGATCTGCGCCATCCCAGCCTCTACGCCACACCTGCGCTCAGCGGCATCGACATGGCGCTGTGGGACATCAAGGGCAAGGCGGCGAACATGCCGATCTACGAGCTTCTCGGCGGCCAGTACCACGAGAAGCTGCGCGCCTATGCGTACATGCCGAGTGCAGGGCTGGACAAGCATCCCGAAAAGGCAGGCGATGTGGCTCAGCAACTGCTTGAAGAAGGCAACTCAGCCTGCAAGATCGACCCGTTCATGCCAACGCATCCGATCCGCGACATCCCGCTCTGGGAGATTGAGCACGCGGCAAAGATCTTCGAGAGCATCCGCAAGGCGGTCGGCAACAGGCTTGAAGTGGGCATCGGAACGCATGGCCAGCTGACGACGTATAGCGCGATCCGGGTTGCGAAGTACCTGGAGCCGTACTTCCCGTTCTGGTTCGAGGAGCCGGTGGCGCCGGAGAATATCGACGAGATGGCGCGGGTAGCGCAGCACACGAGCATCCCCATCGCGACGGGCGAGCGGCTGGTGACGAAGTACGAGTTCTCGCAGGTGCTTGAGAAGCAGGCTGCGCAGATCATCCAGCTGGATGTTGGCCAGTGCGGCGGTATCACTGAGGCGAAGAAGATTGCGGCTATGGCCGAGGCGCACTACGCGATGATCGCCCCGCACATGTACTGCGGTCCGGTGGCGTCGGCAGCGGCGATCCAGATCGACACGTGCTCGCCGAATTTTGTGATCCAGGAGGCGAACCAGGGGCCGATGCACAAGAAGATCTTCAAGGAGCCTCTGGTGTTCGAGAACGGCTACATCATCCCGCCGAAGGGACCGGGCCTGGGCGTGGAGTTCGATGAGGATGTGCTAAACGCAGCGAAG
>JANQIZ010000149.1 GCA_028281895.1 Dehalococcoidia bacterium | reverse complement strand
GATCAGCCGTTGAGTTCATCATCGGCCGCGGAGAGCGCCCGACACCCGGTGAGATCGGCCTGACTCCCAGGGCGAAGAAGGTCATCGAGCTAGCCGTCGACGAGGCGCGCAGGCTCGACAACCACTACATCGGAACCGTTCACCTGCTCATCGGCCTCATGCGCGAGGGCGAAGGCGTTGCCGCTGGCGTGCTGGAAAGCCTCGGCGTCACGCTCGAAAAGGTTCGTGGAGAGACCAACCACATCCTGAGCCAGAGCGCATCGCAGCCATCAGGCGGATCGGGCCAGAAGCAGTCAGGCACCCGCACGCCAACGCTCGATGAGCTGGGCGTGGACCTCACCAAGATGGCCAGGGAAGGCAGCCTGGACCCCGTCATCGGACGAGGCTCCGAGCTTGAGCGCGTCGTGCAGATCCTCTCCCGCCGCACCAAGAACAATCCTGTCCTCATCGGAGAGCCCGGCGTCGGCAAGACCGCCATCGTCGAGAAGCTCGCGATGGAGATCGTCGAAGGCGATGTGCCGCCAACGCTCGTTGGCAAGCGAGTCGTCACGCTGGATATGGGCGCGCTAGTCGCCGGCACCAAGTACCGCGGCGAATTTGAAGAACGCCTCAAGAAGGTGATCGCAGAGCTGAAGCAGGCCTCGAACTGCGTGCTGTTCATCGATGAGATGCACACCATGGTCGGGGCAGGCGCTGCCGAGGGCGCGGTCGATGCCGCGAACATCCTCAAGCCATCACTCGCCCGTGGCGAACTGCAGGTGGTTGGCGCTACGACCCAGGACGACTACCGCAAGTACGTTGAGCGTGATCCCGCGCTGGAGCGCAGGTTCCAGCCGGTTACCGTCGAGGCTCCAGACCCGAACCAGACCGTTGACATCCTCAAAGGCGTTAAGAACCAGTACGAGGAGCACCACGGACTGGAGATCACTGACGATGCCCTTGAGATGGCCGCTCAACTTGCTGACCGGTACATCCCTGACAGACAGATGCCTGACAAGGCGATCGACCTGATCGACGAGGCGGCGTCTCGTGTGCGGATCAAGAACAGCATCACGCCAAAGTCGCTCCGCCAGGCCCAGAAAGAGCTGGACGACATAAGGCAGGAGAAAGACTCTGCCATCTCTGGCCAGAACTACGAGACCGCGGCTGAGCTGCGCGATCGTGAGCTGGAGCAAGTGACGCGTGTCGAGCAGCTTGAGGCCGAGTGGAAGAAGGACCGGCCGGAAGAGAAGACAGAGGTGACAGGAGACGACATTGCAGAGGTCGTCAGCATGTGGACACACATCCCTGTGACCCGTCTCGATGTGGAAGAGAAAGAGCGTCTCATGCAGATGGAAGACGCTCTCAAGCTGAACGTGGTCGGCCAGGATGAGGCGGTCACCGCTGTCTCAAAGGCTGTCCGTCGTGCACGTGCGGGGTTCAAAGACCCCAAGCGGCCGATCGGCGCCTTCCTGTTCCTCGGACCAACGGGTGTCGGTAAGACACACCTCGTCAAGAAGCTCGCTGAGTACATGTTCGGTGAGGAAGACGCGATGGTTCGGCTCGACATGTCCGAGTTCATGGAGAAGCACTCAGTCGCAAGACTGGTCGGCGCTCCTCCCGGATACGTTGGCTTCGATGAAGGCGGACAGCTGACCGAAGCGGTGCGGCGCCGTTCGTACTCGGTGATCCTGCTCGATGAGATCGAGAAGGCGCATCCCGACGTGTTCAACGTGTTGCTGCAGGTCTTCGAAGACGGACACCTGACAGACGCCAAGGGCCGCAGGGTCGACTTCAAGAACACGGTCATCGTGATGACTTCGAACCTCGGCTCCAACCTGATCTCGACCAGTGCCAAGCTCGGTTTCGCATCCTCGGATGAGGAGCGCGAAATCGAGAAGGACTACGAGCGGATCAAGGAGCGTGTGCTGGACGCGGTCAAGGACCCTTCGAACGGCTTCAGGCCAGAGTTCCTGAACCGAATCGACGCAACGGTGGTCTTCCACCCGCTGGCCCAGGAGCACATCTTCGAGATCGTCGGCCTGGAGCTGAAGGAAGTGCAGGCACGCGTGCTCGAGCACGGGCTGGTGCTGCAGGTCACAGACAAGGCTACGGAGTGGCTCGGCAGGACCGGCTTCGATCCGAAGATGGGCGCGAGGCCGCTGCGCAGGCTGATCCAGAACGAGGTAGAGGACAGGCTCTCCGAAGAGCTGCTGTCCGATCGCTTCAAGGCAGGCGACATCGTCGAGGTTGACGTGGATGACGACGGCAACGTCAGCGTCTACGTTCCGAAGTCGAAAAAGAAGAAGACCGCCGCGGCTGCCGACGCCGAGTAGCGTCAGCTAACCTGCAAGGTCTGAGTTCGAAATCCGAACGGGGAGCCAGAAATGGCTCCCCGTTTCTATTCGTAGGCACTCGGCTGATCGCCGACCTACGTTCGCGCTCACTCCTTCGGCCAGGTGCCAATCGCGCTCAGATAGATCGCCCGGCGATCCAGGAGTGACCGCACGCTGTACGAGCGACACTGCACTTTGCTGATCGCGCAGGGAGAGACCGATACTTCCCTACATGACAACCCGCACAGCAAAGACGACCTATACCTGCGACAGCTGCTCGCACGTCACACCTAAATGGGTGGGACAGTGTCCGCGTTGCCAGGCATGGAACAGCATGGAGGAGACAGCGGTTCCCGCTGCTGGCGGCCCGGCAGCTCTGCGAGGACTTGCCGGGCAGACCACGCAGCTTCTCCAGCCCGTGCCACTCACCAGCATCGAGGCATCGAAAGCTGCTCGCACCGAAACCCGCATCACAGAACTTGACCGTGTTCTCGGCGATGGCCTTGTTCCCGGGTCGACAGTGCTGCTCGCCGGCGATCCCGGAATCGGCAAGTCGACCCTGCTGCTGCAGGCCGCCGCAGGTGTCGCGACTGCGAGTCCGAACAGCCCGGTTGTGTACGCGACCGGTGAGGAATCCACTGAACAGTTAAAGCTGCGAGCGGAGCGGCTGGGCATCAGCCAGGAAAGACTTCTCGTCGTGCCAACCGGTGATGTTGTCGCGCTTGGTGTACTTGCTGATGAAGCGAAACCTGCGCTGATCGTTGTCGACTCCAGCCAGACGGCCTGGCACAGCGGTGTTGACGGCCCGCCAGGTTCACTTGGCCAGTTACGGCAGTGCGCATCGGCCCTCGGCGATATCGCACGTCGAAGCGGAGTTCCGGTCGTGCTGACAGGACACGTTACGAAGGAAGGCACGGTCGCAGGTCCCAAGGTGCTCGAGCATGTCGTGGACGTAGTGCTGCAGCTTGAAGGCAGCGCTGGAACGTCGATCAGGCTGTTGCGCGGCTCCAAGAATCGCTATGGCGCGACAGACGAGCTTGGCGTGTTCGAGATGACGCAGATAGGACTCCGCGATGTTGCCGAGCCATCGGCCATGTTCCTTGCGGAGAGGCAGCCCGGAGCATCGGGCTCTTCTGTTGCCACGGTCATTGAAGGCACACGGCCCATTACGGTGGAGGTGCAGGCGCTTGTCACTCCAACTCCGGCCAGCACTCCGCGACGCACTGCCAATGGTTACGACCTCGGCCGTCTGCATCTGCTCATCGCTGTCATAACAAAGCGGCTCAACCTGCCGCTGGGGTCGAGTGACGTGGTGCTGAACGTCGCAGGCGGACTGCAGCTAACCGAACCTGCCGCAGACCTCGCTGTCGCACTCGCTATCGTCTCCAGCTACCTCGATGCGCCGGTTCTCGACGGCCTGTCTGCGTCCGGTGAAGTGGGTCTTGGCGGCGAGCTGAGGGCTGTGCAGCAGGCGGCACGCCGAGTATCGGAGGCAGGCAGGCTCGGCTTCGAAAAGTGCCTCGTCCCTGCAGGATGCGGCGATCTGGGAGACGCCGAATCCGGCGCTGTGCGGTGCCGGACGCTTGGCGAAGCCGTCGCGGCTGCCATACCATTTCCAAACGCCGAAGACGCGAATCCGCGCTGACCGAATGTGCGCCAGACGTCCGTGACGGTGACACAATATGAGACATGACCACCCCAGCCCAACATGCGGTCACCGGTGCTGATCTCGCGGACAAGCAGCGTCTGCTGGAGGCTGGCCTTCGCGATCTTGGCAGTGTGATAGTCGCCTATTCGGGCGGAGTCGACTCTGCGCTGATGATGGCCTTCGCACACAACGTGCTCGGACCGCGTGCCATCGCCGTCACAGCATCTTCCCCATCGGTCGCCCCTGAAGAGCTCGAAGGCGCAGTCGAACTGGCCACTGCCCGCGGCTGGCGGCACATCGTGGTCAACACCGACGAGATCAACGATGAGCGCTACATCGCCAACGACGGTCGGCGGTGCTTCTTCTGCAAATCGGAACTGTACTCGCACCTGCAGCGAGTCGCCGCGGACCTCGATATCGCGTATATAGCTAACGGCACGAATACAGACGATCTGGGTGATTACCGTCCCGGGCTCGAAGCGGCAGCACGGGCAGAGGTCCGAAGCCCGCTTGTAGATGCGGGTATCAACAAGGCAGAGGTCCGTCAGCTTGCACGACTAAAGAACCTGCCTGTGTGGGACAAGCCAGCGCAGCCATGTCTCGCCTCACGTATACCGTATGGCACAGAGGTATCTGTAGAGTCGATGCGAATGATCGCCATAGCCGAGCGAGGACTGCGCAGGCTGGGATTTCCAGTTGTGAGGGTGCGGCACTATGGCGAAACCGCGCGCATCGAGATACCGGTCGAGCAGATTGAAAGATTCGAGACTCCAGGTGTGAGAGCAGAAGCTGAGCGCATCGTGCTGGGAGCTGGATACGCGCAGATCGAACTTGATCCTAAAGGCTTTCGCTCAGGCAGTCTCAACGAAATGCTGGCGCGTGAGCCCGGTAAGCACTGAGTTTTGCTTCGCCGGAATGCCCTGGCCAGCTCTCAATAGCAGGCGATTTCGAGAGCCTGTACGGAAACCTGCAATGAAGGTCGCATACATCGACATAGTTGGCGGCGTTGGTGGCGACATGTTGCTGGGCGCGCTGCTCGACGCTGGCCTGCCGATCGAAGATCTGCGGACTGAGCTTGCCCGGCTGGACTGCGGCGGCTTCTCTATTGATACGAAGGCTGTGAAGCGGGGCGGCATTGATGCCACGCTCGCCGAAGTCACACTTGATTCGGAAGGCAGCAGGATCCGGGACTGGGCCGAGTTCGAGCGTGTTATCGCCGGGTCGTCGCTGTCCGATTCCATTAAGACCAAAGCCAAAGCGGTGTTCGATCTGTTGGCTCAGGCTGAGTCTGCTGCGCACGGCGTTGAGAAAGACGACGTTCATCTTCACGAATTGGGAACCGTCGACACACTCGTTGACGTGGTAGGCGTGATAGCCGGGCTCGAGCGCATGGGCATCGAAAGAGTCCACGCTTCGCCATTCCCACTCTCTGCCGGAGTTTCGAGTAGCAGCCACGGGGTGATGGCGGCCACAGCTGCAGCCACCGCTGCCATCTACCGAGCCACAGGTGCTCCGCTCCGTGCTGGCGGGTCCCGCGGTCCGGTGGGCGAGGCGGTCACCCCAACCGGGGCAGCCCTCGTCACCACACTCGCTTCATTCGAGCCGATCACATTCGTTCCACAGGACACCGGCTACGGCGCAGGCAGCCGCAACCCGGAACAGGTGCCCAATGTAGTGGGTCTGTGGATCGGCAACGCTGATGCGCCACAGGCAGAAGCACCTGTGCTCGAGAGCGACCTCGTCCTGCTGGAGACGAATATCGATGACATGACGGGCGAAGAGCTGGGACACCTGCAGTCCGTCTTGATGGAAGCGGGCGCTTTGGACGCATGGCTTACTCCGATCCAGATGAAAAAAGGCCGTCCTGCGTCGCTCGTTTCAGCGCTTTGCAGAGCAGCCGACGAGCCAGCGATAGTGAACATGCTGCTGCGAGACTCATCCACCCTTGGGGTCAGGCGAAGGCCGCTTGAGCGCTACGTGGCTGATCGAGACTCGATCACTGTGCAGATCGGCGCAGATGCTGTGAGAGTCAAGGTGAAACTTCTCGGTGGCGTCGTTGTCGGAGTTCACCCGGAGTTCGAAGACTGCCGGAAGATCTCGTTACAGACAGGTCATTCTTTGCGAGACATCATGGACGAGGCAGCGTCACTGGCCCGGGCAGCTCTGACGGAGAAGTCGTGACAGATCAGCAAGAAAAGTTAGCCGAGGACCTGACGACAGTTCCTATTGAGACTTCGCTGGGCCGCCGAATCTCGGTCGCTGGCGGCGGCGGCAAATCGACTCTTGCGAAGGCGATCTCAGCGAAGCTAGGCCTGCCGTACATCGAGCTGGACGCGCTCTTCTGGAAACCGGACTGGGAGGAAAGTTCCCCCGAAGAACTGCGCGAAAAAGTGGGTGCGGCAATCGAAGCCGCGCCCGATGGCTGGGTTATGGACGGCCACTACTGGGCGCATCTCCATGACATGACCTTGAAGCAAGTAGACATTGTGGTGATGCTTGATCTGCCGTGGCGCGTCATGTTCTGGAGGATACTGACGCGGTCGTTCCGCAGGGCCTGGGACAAGCAGAAGATCTGTGGCGACAATGTGGAGAGCTGGCGCAAGATGTTCGCTCGTGACGCCCTGTGGCTCTACTGGATCGTGCACCGGCGGAAGATCATCAACAGGCCGGCGAGGATGGCTGAGCTTCTTCCCCAATCCACCCCGGTCGTTCACCTGCGATCTGCAGACGATCTCAACAGGTTCTATGAGGCACATGACCTGGTGCGCCCGAACTGATCCACCGCAGAAATCACGCAAGTTGACCCGGCTTGTGGCCTGCCTCAATTGACGTGCCCGGCACTCGCTTCATACGATGAGAAGGTTGCCCCGGTGGCGCAGCGGCTAGCGCAACCGATTTGTAATCGGTAGGTCGAGGGTTCAAATCCCTCCCGGGGCTCCAATATCGGTTCGTGTCCCAGTTGGGTGCCAACTGGGAAGCAATAAGTGACGATTTGCGTATTTGGCTGTAGTTTTCGATCACAGCCCTATGCTAGAATCGTCGTTTGGGCAGGGGTTGGGGAGTGGTTAAACCCGGCAGACTGTAAATCTGTTGCCTATGGCTTCGCAGGTTCGAATCCTGCCCCCTGCACCAGCGCAGT
>JANQIZ010000142.1 GCA_028281895.1 Dehalococcoidia bacterium | reverse complement strand
GCCGCGTTGGCGCTAGGTACTAACAGCATCGGAGACCTCCGAGTTTTAGAACCACCCGGCACCGGCAGAAGAGTTCATAGAGAACCTCCCTCTGCCCTTCTGCTGATGTATGTGGGTAAGAAACGCGGATGCAAGGGGGACTGAAGCTGTGAAGCTTTCAGTGAAATGGCTAGCTGGATTGGCGGTACTCGTACTCGCCGTCGTGGCAGTCGTTGGCTCTACCTCGGCCACTAAAGCGGCGACGGGATCTATCTTTGTCGCCAACGAGTGGTCCAACCTGACCAACGAAAGTCCGGCGCCTACGGGTTTCACATCCGCTGGCACTGTTTATTCGACTTTTGATGATTCAGATCGCATCATCCAGACCAACGCAGACGTGGTCAAGGTGGTCATTGTTGACAGCGAGCTGAATCCATCGTCGCCGACATCGATCACGTCTGGGTTCTCCGGAACCCCGGCTTCCGGTGCAGGTGGCACTGCAGTCATCACATTCCCGACGGGATCTGGCACGAGTGCGCCTATCGCTGGCGACATCTCTAGTGTTCAGTCCAACACGGTTCTTAGCACGGATGGTGGAACTACCGACCTTGTTGGGACAGGTGTTCTAAGGATCGATGACTTCTTCGCAGGTAGCAGCACGGGTGACCCGTGGGTCAGGGTTACGACCCTGGTTCCTGGTACGTACACCCTGAACTTCATCCGGTACCAGACTTCGACTCAGGGTAGTGTTCAGGTCACCGCTAAGAGTGATCTGGAGGCATCCACTGGCAAAACTGTGACTGCGATTGAATCAGGGATTGGTACCGGTCGATTCGAAGGCTGGTTCAGGATCGTTGAGTCTGCTAATACTGCTGCAGGTGGTAATGGTCAGGCGCTTGGCACTCCGATGAATATTCGGGCCTCAGCCGGTCAGGTGACGTTTAGCTTCACCGACAGTGACACGAATGTCCGCGAGACAACGGTCACGATCGACAAGACACCTCCGACTTCAACAATCACTGGCCCGATTGACGGTTCTGCCACCCAGAACCAGACACCAACGTTCAGTGGTTCTGTTTCGGAGTCTGGATCAGGTCTTGACGTGAGCACGATCGGTGTCTTCTACGACAACACCAACGACCCGACCAACACAACCCCGGTTGTGAGCACTAGTACGGGCGCGAACGCCGGTGGCGCAGTAGACCTTGCTGTGTCAACAACTGGTGCTGTAGATGGAGACTCGGCCTTTAGCTTCTCGAAGGCTCCTGGCACGAACATTCCAGCTGCACTGTCGAACCCTGACAACATTGTTGACTGGGTGATCAAGGCGACAGACCTGGCAGGTAACCTGTCACTGTCTGACGCTGACCCGTCCACGTCTGGCACTCAGTTGCCGACAGTGAAGATTGACAAGGTCCTGCCGTCGTACACCACGACTGCATCGGACCACAGGACTGGACTTGGAACGTCTTCGTCCGGTGAGGTGAGCGCCAGGAACTCGTTGCGTGTCGCGTTCAACGACGATGTAACGAACGTCCAGGCTTCTGACTTCACGGTTACGCTGGACAGCACCGCTGTTGTTTCGCCCACAAGCGTCACAGTTGTGAATGACATCGCTGGCAGCACATTCCTTGAGGCGCCGTCATCTGGTGCTCAGAGCGTTGTGTACATGACGTTCGCCACGGACCTCGTTTCTAGCGAGACCCCGACGGTGAGCCTCCAGGACACGATCTCTGACCTGGCTGGTAACTTCACGTCTCAGCTGCCGACACGGGCTGTTGCGGACGGCATTGCCCCAAGCTTGACCGTCACACTTAGTGGTGGTTCGGGCACGGGCGCCACGCTGGCTTCTGGCGAGGGCCCCGACAAGCTGACTAACGAGAAGATCACGATCACTATCGAGTCCGACGAGCCTCTGTCTGGCCCACCGGGCGTCGCTGTCCACGTTGACGGCAGTAGCTCCTCTGAGGCCACTCCGACAGCTCTCGCCCAGGGCACGAACAAGTGGTCAGCTCAGTACGTCAAGACAGGTTCTGTCCCTGAAGGTAAGCGTGCCATCAAGATTAGCGTCACTGACACGTCTGCCAATGCAGGTACAGTTGGTTCGATCAATGCCGGAGACTCCGGTACACCGAACTTCCGACTTGACACAGTGATTCCGGCCCCTGACCTGACGGTTGGTGGCGGATCGGCGACAACTGACCAGACCCGTCCATCGATCGTGATCGACTACAAGTCGGCTGGTGAGGTTTCTTCGGTCACGCTCACGAAGGTTCAGCTCGATGGCACAGACATCACGTCCGACGTGGTGGCAGCCAGCGACGGAAAGCGGTTCTTCTACATTCCGCCGACCGACCTTTCACAAGGTGAGCACGAACTGCTCATTGACGCCGAAGATGCAGTTGACGCTGCTGGTAACAAGAGCGCCAAGAAGACGCTTACTCTGACGATTCAGGAGAGGAGCACGTTCGACCTCGACATCTTCGCAGGTTGGAACGCCCTGTCCTTCCCGTCTGACCCGATCGACCCGGACATCAACAGCGTGTTCTCAAATGCTGGACACGATGCTGTACTCGGATTCGACCCAGGTGTCCCCGGTGGTTGGACAGTAGCGGTACGTGACACGGTTTCTGGCATGCTTGAGCCCGCCACAGAGGGTGGACTGACGTCCGTCCGCTCGACGCAGGCTTACTGGGTGCACTCGAACAACTTCGAGCAGGTCAGCGCTCTGCTGACAGGCGAAGTGCTCCCGGCTGCTGGCTCACCGCCTGGAATCGTGACGATTCCAACGGTTAGCGGATTCAACGCTGTGCCGATTGTTGACACCAGCCGCAAGCAGACGACGGGTGGCTCTAGCGCCCTGCAGCGCCAGGTACCTGGTGGCACGTCCGCTGTGACGGTCTCAACGTACCTCGGTGCGGTGGACGAAGGCCGTGTCTACAAGTGGAACCCGGAGATCCTGAGCTTTGAGCTCCTCGACGGATCCACTGCGGTCAATACTGGTGAAGTCCTCTTCGTTGAGGTCACCGGTACGCCGGTTCCGATCTTCCCGTAAGGGATAGTCGGAGTCAGTAAGAACTGACAAAGAGCGCCCCCTCTCGGTTTCGGGAGGGGGCGCTTCGCGTTCGCAATATTAGCGACATGCAGTATGGACGTATGGTCTAATTGATAGACGGCGCGGTTGGCTCGCTAACCTTGCAGGATGAACGAACATCCAATGAACTGTGCCGATCGTTCTCTATTGCTGAATGGCAGATCCTTCTTTAGGAAGCCACAGGCCCTTCACTCACATGGTTATTCGCAGGTAATCGTTCCACTTTGACACTCATCGGTATGAAATCCCGAATCCTGTCCGTTCTTGCCCTGGCAGCAGCTATCACCGCGGTTGCAGTGGCAGCATCATCTCCTCAGAGCGATGCACAAGCGCAAGGCTTGCCAGAACTCCGCACGATCATCTACCAGGGCAATGTCACGATCAATGGAGAGCCTGCCCCGAACGGCTTCAAGGTCAGAGCGAAGATCAGGGACGATTCCGGAGAGTTCATCTATGAGTCGGCTG
Source organism: Dehalococcoidia bacterium (assembly GCA_028281895.1). GTDB lineage: Bacteria > Chloroflexota > Dehalococcoidia > Lucifugimonadales > Lucifugimonadaceae > JAJCYX01. Next base: position 19,657 of record JANQIZ010000142.1, on the reverse strand, counting down.
AGGCAGTTGTCGGTAAATCTTCTGACAGCCGCTATACAGCCCTGGTAGTGGGGCCCGCGCCTGAGGCTGAAGGGCGCGTTATCGAGTTCTGGCTGGATGACCAGGTCATCTCAACTTCGGTTTCGGTCCTGGCGCCACTTCTGAGCGGCAATATCTGTCTTGGCTGTCCGTGGACGCTCCCGATTCTCAGAACCCTCGACATCGATTTCCCGGCAGCGCCAGTCGCTACGCCAACACCTACATTCACACCAACACCCACGCCGATTGTGTTGTTGCCGTCGCTGTACTCAGGGCAGGTGCTGGCCGGTTCGGCAATCCCACCTGATGGCACTCCGATCTACGCACAAATCGGTGACTACGTTTCCCCGTTTACGCTCATCGAAGACGGTCGATATCAGTTGGTGGTAAACCCGGTTGATGAGATCTACCTGGATGCCCCGATCGTGTTCTTCATCGGAGAGTTCCGCGCTGTTCAGACAGCAGGTTTCAAAGGAAACGAGTTCCTCGATTCGTTCAACCTGATCTTCCCGAATCTGCCTCCGACACCAACCCCGACACCGGAGCCCACGGCAACTCCCGAACCTACTCGGACGCCGACACCTACTCCAAGTCCCACGCCAACGGTGACACCGACCGCTACACCTACCGCGATCGTGTCTGCTACCCCTCAGGTTACGGCGACGCATACGCCAGAGGCGGATGGCGACGGTGGTGGAGGATTCTGCAGCGCTCAGTCGGGCGGTCCAGCATCAGCCGGAATCATCGCCCTGTTCGCGCTGCCGTTTGGCGCACTGGTCTCCAGGCGATTGCTGAAGTCTGTAAAGCTGCCAGAAGCTACTGACTAGAGAACTAGGATTGGCGCGCTCAGGCTGGAGTTAGCAGCACAGTTGTACGGGACTCTGGCAGCGACGAGCGCGAATAGCTAACTCTAGACTGCGGCTCGAGATCTTTGACACCCAACTCGGAGAGCAGTTCTTCCTGCAGCTTTCCGGGTTTTGCGCCAGCCTCGTCGTATCCTGCAGGCACAATTACGTCTGGCTCAAAGCTCCGCATCGTCGCTGCAAGCTCGTCTGCAGACATCGGCGACTGTTCAGGGTCCAGAAGCAGAACATTCACCTTGCCGATCTGCTGCATCGCAACCGCGTCTGGCGTGCTTCCCAGCCCTCCTGTGGAGCACACGAGGATTCCGTCAGCGTCGATCAGGTAAGCGGTGTTGATCTCGTGTGAGGCAGAAGGATCATCAGCGGGAGTCGCGATCCCGCGAATGCTCACGCTCCCTATCTCATACTCACCGGGACCCTCAATCAACTTTGCAGCGCCCTGTGGCGCTGTCCTGCCATGCTGCCTCTTGCTGTAGGCGATGATCGTGTTGGAATCAGGGAAAGGGCCCTTGGCGGCGACATCTGGTGGATCGACCAGAACAGTGCCAACGGCGCCCTTTACTTCAAACCCGGATTTGCCAAGTGAACGGATTTCCATGAGATGTCTACTATCTACTAAAGGAAGGAAATGAGGCAGACAAGTGCCCTGAGCGAGTCGAGTTACTGTTCATATTGCTACCTCCCTAAGACACCGTCAATCCGTTGACACTCAGGAAAACCGCATGCTACTTTCCAACTACAGGACCAGCCGGATTTGATCTTGTTTTCGCGGATTGGCGACCTCTGGAAACAGGCATGCTCACCGAACGCAAAAGACACATCCTGAAGTTCATCGTCAGCGACTACATCAAGTCGGCGATGCCGGTTGCCTCAAGTGTTGTCGCAAAATCTGCCGGACTGACCGTAAGTCCGGCCACGATTCGCAACGAGATGGTCGCTCTTGAAGAGGACGGATACATACACCGTCCACATGTCTCTTCCGGCGGAATTCCCTCTGACAGGGGATACCGAGAGTTCGTTGAGTCGCTTGATGCCGATGCACGGCTGGCCAGGCTCGATGCCATTCGGGTGCAGCGGACCTTGAGCGGTAGTCCGGAAGACCTCGATGAGTGGGCTGAGACCGCCGCACGGATTCTGGCGTCTCTACTGGACACTGTAGCTTTCGCTACGCCACTTCAGTCATCATCGCCGTCAATCAAGGGCATTCAGCTGCTAGAGCTGCAAGAGATGCTCATTATGCTCGTCGTCGTCATGCAGGAAGCGGTTGTCTACAGGCAACTCATCAACACGGACGAGTCGATCAAGCAGAGTGAGCTCGAAACCGTTCGCAACCGGGTCAATCAACAGATCGCTGGCAAATCCCTTGCAGCTCTGCGAGACGGGCCAGTTCGATTGGACGATGAACTCGACAAGAAAGTTGTCGATTCAACGATCGACGTTGTGACCAGGCATGAAGCTGAGCGTTCTCGGTCTCGCAAGCTGCAAGGCCTGTCCCGGCTATTCAAGCAGCCTGAGTTCGAGGGAGACGTCGAGCATGCCCAGATGGCAGTTGCTGCCATTGAGAGCGATGATGTGTTCGAGGAACTGGCGTCGACAGCCGTTCAAAGTTCCGGAGCCATCACGATCATCGGTGAGGAGAATCACCATTCCTCACTGCAGAAGTTCAGCGTGATCGTCTTTGATTACGGTATCGATGACGAAGCATCAGGCGCAGTTGGAATCCTGGCGCCCACGCGTCTTTCCTACGACCGGGCGATCCCGCTCGTCTCCTATACAGGTACCTCTCTGAACCAGATGGCGCGTCGAGTGTACGGCGTAGCCTGAGACCCGCGTCCTCCGATCAGACTGCTCTAGCGCGAATACTGTGCTGCCACAGGGTCAATTCGCGGTTTCAGCGGGACTATAATTAGAAGGTTGCGGCGTCGATCGTCTACTGCATCTCCACATCGGCGAGAACTCTCATACATATATGACTCAGCAGCGAGACTATTACGAAGTCCTCGGGGTATCCCGGGACGCCTCACCTGAAGAACTGAACAAGGCCTTCAGGCAGCAGGCGCTCAAGTTCCATCCGGACAGGAACAAGGACGCCGACGCCTCAGAGCGATTCAAAGAGGTAAACGCCGCATACCAGGTGCTCAGTGACCCTGAGCGTCGCTCTGCGTATGACCGCTTCGGCCACGCTGGTGTCTCCGGCAATAGCGCTGGCCGAGGCTTTAGCGACTTCCAGAACTTCGGTGGCTTCGGCGATATATTCGATGCTTTCTTCGGTGGATCGAGCCGATCAGGCCCATCTCGAGGAGCCGATCTCGAACTCGAAGTGTCTGTCTCGTTTATAGAGTCTGCGTTCGGGGCTGAGAAAGAGTTTGAGATCGACCGGCACGAGACATGCTCTCGTTGTGACGGCAAAAGGGCCGAGCCTGGCACTGAGTCGGTGACCTGCACGACATGCAATGGATCCGGTGAGGTAAGGCGAGTCCAGCGCATGGTCTTCGGCCAATTCCAGCAGGTCGCCCAGTGCTCAACCTGTTCGGGAACAGGCGAAACGGTTGAATCTCCTTGTCAAACCTGTTCAGGCCGTGGCACAGAGCGAAGAACACGACGCATAGCTGTCGACATCCCTGCCGGGATCGATGATGGCTCGAGGATTGTGATGCGTGGACAGGGCGAGAAGGGAGCCATGAATGGCCCGACCGGCGACCTGTATGTATACGTGCGAGTTGAGCCGCATGAGCTGTTCGAGCGCCACGGCAACGATGTTCTCGCAGAAGTGTCGGTAAACGTCGCTCAGGCCGCTCTGGGCACCGTGCTGTCAGTTCCTACGCTGGATGGCGAGCATGAACTCAAGGTTCCTGCTGGAACTCAAACCGGGAAGATCTTCCGCATACGCGATGCCGGATTCCCTCATGTTGGACGATCCTCGCGCAGAGGTGACCAGCTTGTGGCGCTGAAGGTGTCTACACCGACCCGGCTCAGTGAGCGGCAGCGAGAACTCCTTGAAGAGCTCGCCGAATCACTCGGCACTCCAGACGCTGGCCAGATTGATGATGGCGGGATCTTTGGGCGTATCAAGGACGCCCTTAGCTAGCTGGCAGCCGAACCCGGCGTCAGGGACGGTCTGATCATGTCCTGGACAGAGTTGAGTATCGAGGTTCCAGGCGAATTTGCCGAGCCGGTGAGTCATCTGTTCACTCGTCATGGTGAAGGTCCCGCAGTAGTCGAATTGCCAGGCGGGTACAACCCTGACGAGGGTGAGCGTCCTCCTGTTAACCCAAACGTCCTAATCAAGACCTTCATTCCTGCCGACGCTACTCAAAAGTCGCGCATGACGATGATCGATGTTGGCCTGCGATTGATCAGGCACCTTTGTGATCTTCCTGAGCTGCAAGTCAGGGAGGTGCATGACGACGAATGGAAGAACCAGAAGTTCGATCCGATACGCATTGGGCGCCGGGTAGTGATCGCCCCACCGGGTGAGATCGAGGGAGCGCGAGAAGGCGATGTCGTCATCCCGCTGGAGCCGGGCCTGGCATTCGGCACAGGGCACCATCCCACTACGGCGATGGTTCTCGCGGCTATGGAAGAGGTTGATCTAGGTGGATGCAGAGTGCTGGATGCAGGCTGTGGATCAGGAATATTGTCTATCGCTGCGATTCTGATGAGCGCGAACGAGGCTGTGGCCTTCGATGTCGAAGAAGACGCTGTTCGATCAACATCCCAGAACGCTGAACGTGCAGCCGTTCTCTCCAAAATCAATGTGTTTCATGGATCACTACCGGACGATCGAGTAGAGCCCCGAACCTTCGATTTCGTGCTCGCCAACATCTCAGCCAATGTCCTGAAGCTGCTTCGCTCTGACCTTGTTGCCGCACTTAAACCCGATGGAGCAATCATCGCTTCAGGTGTGCTGGAAGATCGTTATGACGAGGTGCTCGAATCGTTCGCAGAGGTTGGCGGTGAGGTTTACGACCGGCGTCAGACCGAGGACTGGACGTCCTTCAAAGTTCGCCGGCCATGAGCTCGAACAGGTTCTATGTTCCCTCGCTCAACCTCCGAGAGGGCGCTGAAGTCGAACTTCCTGATTCCGTTGGACGCCAGCTATCCCGCGTGCTCCGCGTCGGTCCCGGAGACGCAGTGATCCTGTTCGATGGGTCAGGACCGGAATGGCCAGCAGAGATCACCTCCGTTCAGAAGAACTCGATCTTGGCCAGAGTAGGGTCTGCGCACGATCCGGGTACCGAAGCCAGTATTGCTGTCACTGTGTACCAGGCGCTGATACCACCTGATCGCATGGAGTACGCAGTGCAGAAGAGCACTGAGCTAGGCGCGGCACGGCTGACGCCTGTGAGCACGGAGCGGGTACAGGCTAAGGATCGCAGTGTTTCAGCGAGAAGGCTTGAGCGGTGGCATCGCATCGCAGAGGAAGCGGCTGAGCAGTGTGGCCGCACGAGAGTCCCTGAGGTCACTGAGCCGGTAACGCTAACCGAGTGTTTCGCAGAGATGGCTGCCGATGCTCCGCTGATCCTTATGTGGGAAGATGAGCGTGGAAAAAACTTGCGCGAAGCCGTGCGTCAGAGCCTTCACGCCGACCCGAGAAGGGTTGCGGTACTCATTGGTCCTGTGGGCGGGCTCTCCGAGGCAGAAGCAGATGCCGCAAGATCGGCAGGCGCGATTCTTGCCGGCGCGGGCCCGCGAATCTTACGGGCAGAGACTGCGCCAGTTGTCGCATTGACGGCTCTTATGTATGAAGCGGGCGAGCTGAGCTAGCTGCCTGTCGATCGGTATCGAACTTCGGGCTGCGGCTTTCTGGCGAGTAGAACTCCAGCTGCATCTTCAGCTCGCAGCCTTCCTTCAAGCACCTCATGTGTCGCGCGAGCGATCGGCATCTCGATACCCAGCTCGTGCGCCAGGCGAACGACAGCCCGTGTAGTCGGCACGCCCTCGGCGGTTCGGCCAAGCTGTTCCAGGGCCTCTTGAAGCTCGACGCCTCCAGCCAAGATGTGGCCCAGCCGGTAGTTGCGGCTCAATGTGCTGTAACAGGTGGCGATCAGGTCGCCAATCCCTGACAGTCCCGAAAAGGTCTCGGGCTTCGCTCCAAGCGCGACGCCCAGCATGGTGATCTCGTGGAGGCCCCTCGTCACGAATGTCGCCTTGACGTTGGCTCCCATGTCCACGCCGTCGATGAAACCTGCGCCAATCGCGATGATGTTCTTCAGCGCGCCGCCCAGCTCTACGCCAATCACGTCTTCACTGGTGTAGAGACGGAAGGACTGGGTATTCAGTGCTTCCTGGACAGACTGTGCCGTGCGTTCCTGCTCAAACGCGACAGTCGCTGAAGCAGCCTTGCCAGCAGCGATCTCAGGCGCCAGGTTTGGCCCAGAAAGGACGCCGATATTTGATGTGTCTACTCCGAGTTCGTCCGAAATCAGCTCTGTCATGCGCTTGCCGGACTCGATCTCGATTCCCTTTGTCGCACAGAGCATGGGAACGCCATTGGTTAGCCCGGTTTGAGCTCTCCGAAGGTTCGTGCGCATCGTGACCGAAGGGACAGCGATGATCGCTATATCAACATTTCGCAGCGCATCTGATGCGTCAGCGGTGACCGATAGCCCTTCAGGAAATGACGCGCCAGGAAGGAGCCTGGTGTTCTCGCGCTCCGACTCAAGCTCCCGTGCTTCATCTTCAGAGCGGGCGAGCAGAGCGGTGTCGTTCCCAGCACGGACAGAGATAATCCCAAGCGTTGTCGCCCAGCCAGTAGTACCTATGATGCCGATTCGTGCCATAGGCGGTCAGGTTATCTGTATTCGAAGAAATGAGGTAGAGGTGAGTTTGCTGGAGTATGGTCGAGCAATGCCTGTATGTATGGTCTGATTTGCCGATCAGTCAGCATCCAGAGATGAGGATCTACTTGCTGCTCCGGCGAGGCCGCGCCGCAGCTTCCAGGTGGCTTTCCTCGCCACGGATGAGACGTTGAATGTTGCCCGTATGCCTGAGCGCGATGAAGAAAGCGATCGAGCCGGCGAACACGAGAATTCCAACATCGTGGTGCTCAAGGATGACCAGGACGACCATCGTCGACACAGCAATCGTGGTTCCTGCAAGGGATCCGACTGACACGTAACGAGTAGCGGCAATGACCAGCAGCCCAACCGCAGCCGCTCCTGCCGATATGGGCGAAAGCACCAGCAGCGCACCGTAAGCGGTAGCAACCCCGCGGCCACCCTCGAACCTCGTATAGATCGGATAGACGTGACCAATGACCGCGCTCGCGCCTGCAACCGCTCGAATGATCTCGACATCGGTTGCGAACCCCACGATAACGACAGGAATTGCGCCCTTCGCGATGTCTATTGAGAGGACTACGACCGCCGCCGTCTTCCCCAGAGTCCGCATGACGTTGGTGAAACCGGTTCCACCGCTTCCGTACCTGCGCACATCGACTCCGCGCCAGATCTTCCCAAAGAGATAACCAGTGGGAATTGCTCCAAGCAGGTAGGCGATAGGTATCGCCAGGACCCATGCGACGGCGTCTGTCATGCTTCTCTCGAAACGAACTGCATTCGCAGCGGTGAGCCGCGAAACCCGAACTGATCGCGGAGCCGGTTCTCCAGGTAGCGTCGGTACGAGAAGTGTATTAGTTCCGGATGCCGCGAGGAAAACTCAAAGGTTGGCGGCGCGGTTCGTGTCTGTTGAACTCTGTATATACGCGGGCGCACAGAGCCCTGCGACGGCGGAGGGTTGGCGCCTACAGCGTCGAACACCGTCCTGCTCAACTCCTCTCTCGTCAGCCTGCGGCTGAACTGGTCCCAGACAGAGACGACAGTGGCAGGAACTTCGCTGACGCCCATGCCGGTCAGGGCAGAGGTGAACAGCAGTGGCACATCATGGAAGAACTTGAACCTGGCGGCGACGAGCGCAGCGGCCTTGTCCCGGTCCAACTCATGCTGCCGCGCAAGGTCCCACTTGTTGATGACGATCAGGGTGCCGCGGCTTGCCTCGTCGATGAACCCGCCAATGTGCGCATCCTGGGCAGTCGCCAGCTCCGTCGCATCGAGGAGCAGGATGCAGATATGCGCTCTCTCAATAGCGCCAATTGTGCGAATGGCACTGTACTTCTCGATTCCCTGCTCCGTACGTCCCCTTCGGCGCAGACCGGCGGTATCAAGGAAAGTCAGATCGTGTCCCTCGTACGAGAAACGACTGTCGATCGAGTCTCGTGTAGTGCCCGGTATTGGACTGACGATCGCCCGATCTTCCCCGGTGAGGGCGTTCATCAGGGCGGATTTGCCAACGTTTGGACGGCCAACCAGGGCTACGCGGATCGAGCCGGATGCTTCATCGTCTGAAGACTGCGATGGAAGCAGCTCGAACAGCTTCTCAATGAGATCTGAGATACCGCGCTCATGGTACGCAGAGATCGGCACAGGATCGGCGGTAGTGAGCTGGTAGAAGTCAGAAGCGGCAAGCTCGCGACCGGGATTGTCGGCCTTGTTGGCTGCCAGGACGTATGGTTTGCCAGAACGCCGCACGAGATCGGTCGCCTCTGCATCACCCGGAGATATGCCCGCGCTCGCGTCAACCACCAGAATCACCGCATCAGCGTCGGCGATTGCACGGGCAGTCTGTGCTCTCACATCCTCCCACAGCAGATCGCCAGGACGCTCTTCGATACCGCCAGTGTCGACGAGCATGAACCGATTGCCGTTCCATTCCGCGTCCATCGAAACCCTGTCACGGGTGGTGCCTGGCACGTCTGAGACGATCGCCACCCTGCGTCCGGCGAGGCGATTGTAGAGAGTCGACTTCCCAACGTTGGGACGTCCGACGATGGCGACTATGGGCAGACGAGAAGACAACGCTCAGGCTCCGCTGGCTGATGATGCCGTATTGTCGCAGGTGTGCTGACAGAGGCACAGGCTGTGAGGCTAAGAATCCCGGATGAGCTACTGGCTGGCGATTGCCTGGACTAACGCGGCCTGCGCCCAGAGCCGGTTCTCGGCCTGATCGAATGCGATCGACGATGGGTGTTCCAGCATGCCTTCTGAGACCTCTTCGCCCGGATGCGCCGGCATGTCATGCATGAACTTTGCTCCTGCTGGAGCCTGTGCCATCAGGTCCGGGTTCACCTGGTATCCGGCGAACGCCTCCATGCGCGCTGACGCCTCTTCCTCCTGACCCATGCTCGCCCACACGTCGGTGTACACGATGTCGGCCTCTGCGACAGCCTCGGCAGGAGACCGGACCTGGGTTGCTGTGCCACCAAGTTCGGAGCCGTAGTCATTGGCCGCGTTCAGCGAAGCTGTGTCCAGCTCGTATCCCTCTGGTGATGCCACGACCAGGTGTCCGCCACTGCCTGCGACGGCGAATGCGAGCGACCGGGCAACATTGTTTCCGTCGCCAATAAAGGCCACTCGAGCGCCTGCGAGTGAGCCGAGGTGCTCATGGATTGTCTGGATGTCCGCAAAGGCCTGGCACGGGTGCTCGTGATCGGAGAGCGCATTGACAACCGGGATGTCACCGGCTTCGGCGAATTCGTCCAGCACGGACTGAGAGAAGGTACGGATGATCGCGATGTCCGCCATTCGAGAGATCACCTTTGACGCATCGCTCACCGGCTCCCGCTTCCCAAGCCCAACCTCCTCAGGGCTGAAGTAAACGGGCCTGCCTCCCAGCTTCTCGACGCCGATCCAGAAGCTGAGCTTTGTTCTGAGTGACGGTTTTTCGAATAGCAGCACTGCCGACTTGCCTGTCAGCGGAGTGCCGTGATTTCCTGACTTGATAGCGATAGCGCTTTCGATAAGACCTGCGATCTCACCGGGCTCAACATCGGAGAACGTCAAGAAGCTACTGTTCATGCTGTTCAGTCTCCAGGGCAGTCAAATAAAAGAGCGTCCTACAGATCATTTGAGAGATGTCAGGTTGCCAGCGAGCATCAGCCCACCGGGCGAAACACTGGAAGCGAGATCGAGTCGTTCAACTCCTCGAATGCCAGTTCCAGCCGCATTCCAATCTCTATCTGTTCAGGCTCCGGGTCGATACCAATCAATTGTGATGGCATCTTCACCCCTTCGTCGAGTTCAACGATTGCCGTGATGTATGGCACAGCGTTGCGGAACCCGGGATGAGGTGGCTGGTGGACGATGGAGAAGGTGAACAGCGAGCCTTTGCCTGCAGATTCGATCCACTCCAGATCAGTGCTGTTGCAGCTGGTGCAAAGAACCCTCGGAAAGAACTGCACTGAGCCGCATGCGCCGCACTTCTGGAACACGAGCTTTCCGGCTTTCGCTTGCTCCCAGTAGTAATCAGATTCGGGCTGCGGAATCGGAGCTGGCCTGTTGTTTTCTTCTGGCACTGTCAGGAACTCCCCAGCACCAGCGTGCCGGTCGAAGAGAGCAGTCCGCCGGTACCGTGTGCAAGCGCTAGATCACAGTTATCAATTTGACGGTCGCCAGTCTCACCGCGTAGCTGCCGCACCGCCTCTACGACAGTGAAGATGCCATACATGCCCGGATGGGTGTAGGAGAGTCCGCCGCCGCTCGTGTTCAAAGGAAAGCTGCCGCCCGGTGCTGTCACCTGGTCAGCCACGAAATCCGGGCCTTCACCTGCTGCACAGAACCCCAGATTCTCCAGCGTCACCAGCACCGTGTACGTGAACGAGTCGTAGATCATCGCCAGGTCCAGGTCTGCATGGCTGACGCCCGCCATCTCCAGGGCCTGCGGACCAGTATTGCGTCCGAATGCCCTGGTCAGATCAGGCATCTGAGAGATCATCGAGTGATCGTGGCCTTCGCCCGCGCCCAGCACCGTCACTGCGCCCTTCCGGCAATCACGCGCACGCTCCGCAGTGGTGACCACTATGGCCGCGCCTGCATCGGTCACCAGGCAGCAGTCAACCAGGTGGAACGGCCAGGCGACCCATCTTGAGTCGTGATACTCATCGAAAGACAGCGGCCTATCGTGGAAATACGCCCTGGGATTGAGGTTCGCCCACTTCCGGGTCGAGACAGCTATCTCGGCCAGCGCCTGCCTTGTCCGATCCTCGCCGTACTCATGCATGTATCGGCGGCAAGCCATCGCATACGACACTGGCGGACCGATGATCCCGTACGGGTATTCATACTGAGTCATCGGCGCACCGGGATTCCGCGGAATCGGAGCGCGGTCAGATCGTCCGGACTGGCCGTGCGTGATCAGTGCGACTTCACAGTAGCCAGCAGCGATAGCAGCTACAGCATGGGCGACGTGCATCACAAATGACGATCCGCCAACCGAGGTGCTGTCTGTAAATCTCGGCTCGATGCCGAGGTATTCCGCAACATCAAGCGTCGACCAACCCGCAGTGAACATGCCATCGACATCAGACAGTTGGAGCCCGGCATCGTCCAGAGCGTTGAGCGCTGCCTCGGCGTGCAGAGCCAGTGGCGACCTGTCCGGCACTTTGCCCAGGGAATCGGATTCAGCGACGCCCACGATGGCCGCCGTGCCTGAGATGTTTTTGAGTCGTTGGATATTTGGCATGTTAGGAAAGTGGCAAGTTCACCACGTGGCAGACAGTACCATGCAGCGTTCTTCTTCTCCATACCGCAACTCAGGTTGGCCGCGGTCTGTAAAGCACAACAGGCGCTTGCTAAACCACCTGGAGCGGAGTTCTCGCACCCGCAGGCAGCTCAGCAACGATGCTGTCACCCGCGCGCACTCTCCCGGCACTTAGAACTACGCTCATCACTCCGGATTTTCGTACCAGGTCGCCGTTCTCATCACGGTCGAGCACAGCGTTCATCAGACCCGGAAAGACCCCATCCAGCTGTGCGCAGGGATTCCGAAGGCCCTTGACCTCCAGGGAGGCGGTCTGGCCGATACGCAGGATAGTTCCAGTATGAAGCCCCAGAAGGTCGATGCCTTCGGTCAGGATGTTCTCTCCCATAGAGCCCGGAGCTACATCAAGTCCATCTGATGACAGCTCATCGAGCAGTTCGCTGTGGATTAAGTGGACCTGCCTGAGGTTTGGCTGGCTCGGATCTTTGCGTACTCGTGATCGGTGCTTGACGAGCGCGCCTGAGTGCGCGTCTCCCTTAACGCCAAGACCGGTTGCGAGTTCGATCTCGTCGCGGGCGCTCTTGGCCATGGAGTGTGTTGCGCTTGAGAAGACCCCAGCGACCGTTCCGGCTAGAGATTCAGCGGTCATTGCATTGGCGAGTAGGGCGTTGGCGTTAGCAGCTGGTTGCGCACATTCTTGACGATGATCCCGTCGCGATGAGATTCTTCCATCACGCGCTGCCATTCAGGGTCTGCGCGAAAGCTCTTCCAGGCCTCCATGCGGTGATTGGCGTCACGGAACCCGAGCAGGTAGGTCAGTTCGTTGGCGCTGGGGCCAACCTCAGTCGTCCAGTACCCAACGTTCACGATGTCGTACTTCTCGAAGAGCTTCATCGTGTGATTGGCGAAGCGTTCGTTGAGATTGGGCAGCTTGCCGGCATAGCACTCGTAGATTCGCAATTCGTACAGCATCGTCTACTCCGTATCGACTGTTGGTCAGGTCCAGATGTCCAGCTTCAGGTAAGCGATTCTGTTCGCAACATCAGCGACCGTCAAGAAGAAGATGCGATTGCAGAATCGACGTTCTCGATGATGGACTGGATAAGTTGCTCATCGCGGCCAGGATCGATCGGCCATGCCATCGAGTTCACAGATACGAATCCAGATCGCAGCGAAACCACGTCGGAGTCTGCCGGAAGCGAATCAAAGCTAACGCCCTCTACTAGCTGTCGCTCAATCCAGTAGAACTCATCCGATCCATGCCGATCGGGTTTCGTCACATCCTCAAGGAATCGCGGGGCAGGCACGGTCTGGCGCGCTCCCTTCAGCGGCCAGTCCTCAGCCCACGGAAAGTTCACGTTGACCAGAGCCTGTCCCTCGTGACGAAGGAGGCAAGACGCAGCGCCGTGAATAGCAGAAGCCAGGACTCTGTCCGTGGTGTCTACCTTGTAGCCAACAGACACGGCCATGGCTGGAATTCCGTTCAGATGCCCCGCATAGGCTGCCCCGAGCGTCCCGGATACAAGCACATTCGTCGTAACGTTGTTCCCGGGATTGATCCCGGTGATCACTGCGTCGACTGGACCATCTGCAAGTTCGCGGATCCCTAAGACAACGGCATCGGCCGGCATGCCCTGGACCGCAAATGCGGGAACACCGTCCACTCTGCTGCGGACCTCGTTCACTCTTACCGGGTTGTGAAGCGTCATGGCAGTGCCGACACCACTGCAGTTGCGGTCTGGCGCTGAGACGATCACATCACCCAGATCGGCGATCGCATCTACAAGATGCCACAGAGCAGGATGATTGATGCCGTCGTCGTTGGAAACGAGAATTCTCATTGTCGATAGTCGGTGCTGGCTGGGATTTGGTGGCGAAACAAGTTACGCGGACATCATCCGCCGCGTAGATCGTCAAGGGTAACGATGAATGGCGACGCAGACCGCGGATTAGGCAGAGAGCCGTCCGACCGATCCAACAGTTCCAGGTATGTTCGGTTGGCGTAGAACTCAAGGCTTGTGCCTACCAGCAGGGCAAATGAAGGCTCGCCATTGCCAGTCCATAGAATCCCGCCGATGTCAGACGGATACTCCAGCGGTCTCAGCCTTCCCTTCAGGAACAGCACGTAGCTCTCGGTCTCCGAGAACTTCATCACCTCGGAGATTCCATTGATGAGTTCGCCTTCGCGTCCGGGCTCGAATGCGACCCAGATCGTATCTCCGGGATCGATCGTTCCTTTGAATGTCTCGAAGACCTCGAACTGCCTAAGCAGCACATCGGTTTCACCAAGGATCGTTCCATTGCTGGAATCAACGAGCTGCACGGTCTCAAGAGTGGAATCTAGGAACAGGGCGGACACAATCCGGTCAGATGTGTCGATGAGCGGCTCAGCCTCCGTCCAGTCCTTGTCCTGTTCCTCGGCAGGAGTGGCTGCGCAAGAAACGGCCAGTACCAATATCAGAACCGCAAGTAGCGGGCGAACTATTCCGGGAATGCTCTGGACTGGGCGCGTACGCAATTGGAGTCTCGCGGTCACGATGCAGATCGTCGGACCTGCGTCTTCTTAAGCCTACGCTGCGGGAGGAGGGTGCGCAGAGTGCAACCTTGACGAGGTAATGGACAATCGCAGCCTTGACAAGAGCCGACCGAATACGTGCGATAAGATCGCCCGGAAAGCTAGAACACCCGAGTTTGAACCGGAGTAAACGATGGCAGCCCGCATCAACAGAGCGATCGAACTACTGGCCGAAGATCAGCCGATCTACTATGACGGTGGACACACCGGGCATGTGCTCACCTATGAGCAAGGCAAGAAGGACGCGCACACGTGGGCTGACTACATCAACGTCGGAATGGAACATGGCTCCTTCAACATGGCCGGCCTTAACGAGTACATGCGCGGACTGATTGACGGCGGACCCACCAACTCCGAGCATCGGACTCCGCCGGTGATAGTTGAGACTCCCGTAGAAGGCACGTCCGAAGATTACATTCGCTACAACGCCTGGCAGTTCCGGCAGGTACTCGCACGAGGCGTTCACGGAATCCTGCTCTGCCAGGCGGAGACGCCAGACGCGGTCCGTGCGTTCGTTGAATCGTGTCGCTACCCGATCAACATGAAAGGCGTCGGCTACGGGCTCGACCGTGGCACGCGCGGCACCGGATCGCAGCCCAGTTCAGCGCCGGTATGGGGTGTTACTGCCGATGAATACGTCGAGAGATGCGAGCCATGGCCGCTCAATCCCGAGGGTGAATTGCTGCTAGGTGTCAAGATCGAAACCGTAAGAGCGTTGACCAACGTGGAGCAGACGCTGACGGTGCCTGGCATCGGATTCGCTGAGTGGGGGCCGGGTGATCTGCACATGTCATTCGGAATCAAGCGAGACCCGAGCAAGCCACTCGATCCGCGTCTCGTCGAAGCACGAGAACGAGTTAGAGATGCCTGTAAAGCGAATGGAATCCCGTTCCTCGATGGCTGCACGCCCGAGAACATCAAGGAGAAGATCGACGAGGGCGTGCGCGTTGTCGCAGGGCATCGGGAAGACACGGCGCAGGTAGGCCGCGAGTACACGAAGAGAACGATGCCGGTCTAGTCATGACCTTCTTCCAGGCCCTGGCGGCGATCATCGTCGCTGCTGCCGTGGCCAGCTACATCAACACGCGATACCTTCGCTGGCCGCCAACTGTCGGCCTGCTCGTCATCTCGCTGCTGGGATCTCTTGTGGTCCTGCTGCTGGGTGAGCTTGATGTCATCTCACTCAGCGACGCGAGATCCATTGTCGAGTCGATCAACTTCGAAGAAGTTGTGCTCAACGGGATGCTGGCCTTCCTCCTTTTCGCCGGGGCGTTGCATGTTGACCTCGATCGCCTCAGGCGGCAGAAAGTCCCGATCTCGATCATGGCGACCGCCGGAGTCGCTGGCGCCACATTCATAACGGGAACACTGTTCTGGTTGGGAGCCGACCTTGTCGGATTTGATCTGCCCTATCCGTGGGCGCTTCTGTTCGGAGCGTTGATCGCTCCAACCGATCCCATCGCTGTGCTTGGAATTCTCAAAGGAGCCAAAACACCGAAAAGTCTCGAAACAAAGATCGCTGGCGAGTCACTGTTCAACGATGGAATCGCTGTTGTCGTCTTCCTGACGATCCTCGAAACGGTGGAGGGACACAAAGACCCAACGTTCGGCAACATCTCGCTCTTTTTGCTTGAAGAGGCCGTCGGCGGCGCGGTGCTCGGTCTGGTGCTTGGCGTAATCACATATCGGCTCATGAAGTCGCTTGATGACTACGCAACGGAGCTTCTGCTCACGTTAGCGCTCGTGACTGGTGGATACGCCATCGCCGTCGCGATCCATGTCTCAGGCCCGATCACGGTGGTCGTGGCAGGACTTGTGATCGGAAATCATGCGAGAGAGATGGCGATGTCTCGCCTGACTCGCGAACATCTCGACACGTTCTGGGAGCTGATCGACTCCGTGCTGAACGCCGCGCTGTTTGTTCTGATCGGCCTCGAGGTTTTCGTGATCAATGTGACGTCTGCGGCAGTCCGGCTCGGCCTGATGGCAATACCGATCATGCTGTTCGCTCGCTGGGTCAGCGTGTCAGTGCCTATCTCACTGATTCGACTTTCGTCGTCGAGGGTGTTCAGTGAGGGCGTCATCAGGATCATGACATGGGGAGGATTGCGCGGCGGAATATCGGTGGCTCTTGGCCTCTCTCTGCCGGCCTCCGAATACAGAGACGTGCTTCTCACTGCGACCTACATAGTGGTGGTGTTCTCCATCGTCGTGCAGGGCCTGACGTTTGGTCGTCTTGTGCGGTCGCTCCATGTTCCTCCTGATCCAGAACTGGATGACCCCGAACTGGATGACGGCGAAGCACAACCCGCTCCGGCATCTGGATAGCCCGGAGTGAGCTAGAGGACGAATCACTGATGAAGATCACGAAGGTTGAGACGATCCATGTCGACGAGTTCTGGCACGTCCTGTGGGTCAGGATCTACACCGACAACGGACTGGTTGGACTCGGAGAAACCTGGTATTTGCCGCGTGCTGTCTCCGCCGTCATCCACGAGATCTTCGCTCCCAGCATCATCGGCAAGGACCCGATGAATCGCGAAGGCATCTGGTCTGAGCTATTCGGGATGGCCGAAGGATTCGGCTATGCAGGCGCTGAATTTCGTGCGCTTTCGGCTCTCGACATAGCGCTGTGGGACATCGCCGGCCAGGCATCCGGGCAACCCATCTACAACATGCTCGGCGGGAAAGTCCGCGACAAGGTCCGCATCTACAACACGATCGGCAGCTACGGCGATATCCAGGATGATGAGTTTGAGCGTCGTGATCCTGTTGGCCTCGCGCAGAGCCTGATCGATGAGGGCATCACCGTCATGAAGGCCTATTACATGGCCGAGGCGGGCCAGGAAACGGGCGGCAACTTTGTTAGCGGCAAGCACATTCGAGAGGCTCTGGAGCCACTAAAGAAGCAGAGGAAGGCCCTCGGCGACCAGATCGAGATCGCGCATGACGGCGGCGGGCTCTGGCAGCTGGCGCCCGCGATTCGCATTGTGAAGGCGATGGAGGAGTACGACATCTTCTGGCAGGAGGAGATGATCAGGCCGATCAATGTCGAGACCCATCTGAAGCTTGCTGCAGAAACCTCAACACCCATCTGCGCCGCAGAACGCCTCATCTCGAAGTGGCATTTCCGAGACTTCATAGAGAGAGGAGCGGCTGAGATCGTCATGCCTGATCTGATCTGGACAGGCGGCATAACGGAGACCAAGAAGATAGCGACACTGGCCGAGACTTATCAGACTCCCATCGCTCCACACGACTGGACCGGACCTGTGAACGTGTTCGCCTGTTCGCACATCTCGATGTCCTGCCCGAACGTGATCGTCCAGGAGACGAATCGCGCCTACTACCGCGGCTGGTACGACAAGTTTGTCGAGCCAAACCTCGATATCCGTGATGGATACCTGTATGCGACGGAGGAGCCAGGACTTGGAACGAGGCTGAAGCCGGAGGTGCTGGACCGGCCTGACGTGCATGTGCAGGTGACAGACGAAGCACGCGAGTGGAACTGGCCCGGATTTATCGATCCCGGCCAGAAGATCGCGCACTACTACCAGCCGAATGTCCCGGGCGATGAGTAGTACCCGAGTAGCGAAGCGCCAGATGGTTGCCATCGCAAGTAGAATCGGCACATGAACGACATCGTGACCGGATTTGCGCTGATAGCCATTGTGCTGTTGGCCATGCCGCTGATCTCTGGCCTTGTAGATCGGTCACCACTGTCATTCGCCTTCCTTTTTCTTATCCTCGGACTGGCGATCGGCGAAGGTGGCATCGGGCTCATAAAGCTGGACGAGCACTCGCTTGCGCTTGAGGTCGTGGCGACTCTCACGTTGTCGCTCGTGCTCTTCCTCGACGCCGTCAAGTTGCAGATTGATGAGCTCAAGGCACGCTGGCTTGTACCAGTCCTTGTGCTTGGGCCGGGCACCGCGCTCATCATCGCTCTCGGTGCAGGCTCGATTGCCTGGCTCATCGGTTTGCCTGTGCTGGTCGCCTTCATAGGTGGAGCGATACTCGCCTCAACCGATCCGGTGGTTCTGCGCGAAGTGATCAGGGACACGCGAATTCCGCGCTCGATCCGGCAGGCGCTGAGGATCGAAGCCGGTATGAACGATGTCGTCGTGCTCCCTACGATTCTGATCCTGATCGCGGTCGCAACATCCGCCAGTAATGGCGCTGGCGAGTGGGTATCGTTTCTCGCCAAGCTCCTGCTTATCGGCCCAGCCCTGGGCTTTGTCATAGGCGGAGTTGGCTCGTGGGCAATGTTCCGCATCGACCAGATAACGCCGATCAGACGCGAGCTCCAGTCTCTCTACGGCCTTGGCATCGTGTTTGGCGCGTATGCGGCAGGCACCGCTGCAGATGGCGACGGCTTCCTCGCAGCCTTTGCGGCCGGTCTTGCAGTTGTCCTGCTAAACCAGACTCTGTGCGACTGCTTCCTTGAGTACGGCGAGGTCACCGCTGAGATGGCGATGCTTGTCTCGTTCATTCTCTTTGGAATCGTCCTGTCCGGAATCCTGGGTGAAGCACCGACGTGGCAGACGGTCGCTCTGGCGGCCATCCTGATATTCGCGATCAGGCCGCTGTCACTTGGACTCGTCCTGTTGAGAGCTAAGATCAGCTGGGAGGCACGCGGCTTTGTCGCATGGTTCGGGCCAAGAGGCCTGAACTCGCTTCTACTTGCCCTGTTAGTAGTCCATGCTGGTCTTGAAGAGGCCACAGTGCTGCTGGCCGTTGTTGGGCTGGTCGTTCTGATCTCCACAGTTCTTCACGGCGCAAGCGCTACTCCGATCACTACCTGGTACGCGCGGCGGATTGAACAGTCGGTTCACGATGAAGAGCGGGAGACTGACGCGGCGGGGATATTCGGCGGACACGAGGAAGAGATTCCGCGGATGACGGTTAGCGATCTGCATGAGCGCCTTGGCAGCAGTGATCCTCCGATCATCCTCGATGTCAGATCCCGCATGAGCTACGAGCACGACAACGGTCGTCTGCCGGACGATGTTCGAGTGCCTGCGGACCAGGTTGCGCTCTGGGCGAGAGATAGAAAGCCGGACCGCGCCGTTGTGGCGTATTGCACCTGACAGAGCGAGGCAACTAGCGCCCGTGCGGCGCAGGAACTTCGGCAGCTGGGATGGGATGCGTACGCGCTCGAAGGCGGATTCAACGCCTGGCGTGAGCGCTTCGGCTCAGAAGAACTGTCGCCCGGGGATGCTGCGCCCGGTGTGCCAGTCCAGGACCGGCTATAGCGGAGAGAGCAATGGCCAGGATCAGGCGCGTGCTTGCAGCACTCTCAGGTCTTTCAAGAACTGCGATCTGCGCCCTCGGCCGATCGGTCAGGTGATCTACTCGTGGCCACGCCTTAGAGCGGCAGACTGATCCGCTTCCCTGTCTGCCATGCCTCCTGGACCGCGTCGGTGAACTCCATGTACTTCACGCCATCAGTGAAGTTGGTTCGCGTCACCGGTTCCACGCCGCGAATGGCGTTGATGAACTCTTCCTCCACTCGCCAGCCACCGACCTTTTCATCAGGCACGACGATCTCCGACATCTCATCATCCCCGCGCTTGCCTCCCATGATTCGTAGCTGTGGAGAGCCCGGTTGGGTGAAGTCCGGAGTGTCGATGTGAATCGTCCCCTGGTCTCCGAAGATCCACAGGTC
>JANQIZ010000095.1 GCA_028281895.1 Dehalococcoidia bacterium | reverse complement strand
AATCAGCGTGGAAGTGCGCTCCGCAATCGTTCGCTGCAGAGGTATTTGAGATCGCGAGAGTAGAGAGAGTGCCCAAAGCGCCTGTAGTCACAAAGATTGAACCGACCGAGTTCGAGTATACGCTCGAAAACATCGCCGTTGAGAGAATGGCCAGCACTCTGGTGTAAAGCGCAGGTTCTAAGCGCGAGAGCGATCAACCTCTCTTTGAGTGGCTCCCTTTGCGCCGTAACAGGCCTTCGTCAGGCGCAGCAACATGTGATGATACTGAATCTCAGCACATTCAAGTGAGATCAGATTTTGTTGACGCACCAGAGTTACAGCATTAGTCTAATCTTGACGGGAGCGTCTTCGGGATTCAGCCGATTACTACTGAGATAGCATCTCAGTAAATCTGTTTTGAATTCATATGATACTTAGTCTCATTGCAAGGAGATCGAGATGGAGTTGACCGGGTACTGCATGGGCCTCAAGAAGGTCGTGAATATCGTTGAGCCAGAGCTGGTGACCATGAAGAACGGCCGCAAGGCGGTCAAGGGCCTCGCAGAGGAAGACCGTAAGTTCAAGGTCTTCAGGATTCTCGGCAAGGATGAAGTGGCCGAGGTTGAAGCGGCACTGGCCCGCTAGCGCCCCTATCTATCGCCCTGGCGAAGCAACCTCCCTGCATCGCCAGGGCAATTTATCTGGAAAGTGAAGCAGCGAATTGATTCGAAATAGCCGTATATCCAGGACCGCTCTTGCAGTCATTGCCGCGGGAGTCGCGGCGATCGCGGTCGCCTGCGGAAGCGGATCGGATGGAGCGTCAGACCCCACGTCAACTCCGGGCGGTGGCACGGAATCTACGCTCAGCATCGTTACGACGATCTATCCCGTCACCTACTTCGCAGAGCGAGTCGGTGGCGATCGCGTGGAGGTCAATTCGCTGATCGCTCCGGGCGTCGACGCACATGACTTCGAGCCGACGCCCAGTGACATCATCGCCATCCGGAATGCCGGTGTCCTGGTCTACACCGACCCGGCATTCGAGACCTGGATGGAAGATGCTCTGGACGCCGTGGGAAGCGATGATCTGATCGTGGTGAAGACTGCCGATCTTGAGGAGCATGAAGCCGAAGACGGCGACCATGACGAACACGGTCATGACGATGATGAGCATGCTCACGAGGATGAGGACGAGCACGAGGGCGACAAAGACCATGACGAGCATGGTCATGATGATGATGATCACGCCCACGAGGACAAAGACGGCGACCACGACGAGCACGGTCATGACGATGATGAGCATGCTCACGAAGATGAAGACGGCGATCACGACGACCATGGGCATGACGACGATGAGCACGGTCATGATGATGACCACGACGAAGACAAGGACCACGACGAGCACGGCCACGAGGACGAAGATGAGCACGCCCATGACCACGGCGACCTCGATCCGCATGTGTGGCTGAATCCCATTGAGGCCGTGGAGCAGGTGCGGGCTATTGAGCAGGCTTTCGCCAGCGCCGATGCGGCCGGCGCCAGCACCTACAGCGCCAACGCGAATGCGCTCATCGCTGAGATCGAGCAACTGGATAGTGAGATCGCCAGCGCGCTGACGAACTGCACGCAAGATCACATCGTCGTCTCGCACGAAGCCTATGGCCACCTGGCTGAGCGCTACGGCTTCGAGCAGCTTGGCCTCGCCGATCTATCGGGAGAGTTCGAGTCGACCCCGCAGAGAATCGCAGCGATCATCGATGAGATCCGCGAGCTGGGCATCACGCACATCCTGCAGGAGCCGATCACGGACGATCAGCTGGCGAAAACGGTGGCTGATGAGACAGGGGCCGAGATCCTTGAGCTTCATCCGCTGGAGGCGCTAACCAAAGCCGAGGCTGACGCAGGTGACGACTACTTCAAGGTGATGCGCAGGAACCTGGAGTCGCTCAAGATCGCACTGAGCTGCGGCTAAAGCCATAGCAAAGGGAACCGGGCGCCGATCACCGCAGAGTAGGATCTTCGATCTCACGCGGAGGCGACGCGTCTCTCGGCTCAGAATTGCTCTATCCTGAAGACAGGCAAGAGAATTCGCGGCGATCGGAGTCAGCACCAGATGGAACCCAGGGTCTCACCCGACCTTCGACGCAACCAGGACGACACCTGGCTGTTCGGCGTGGCATCGGGTCTCGCCGACTACTTCGGTGTTGACGCAACGGTCGTGCGCGTGATCTTCATCGTCACGGCGGTACTGAGCTTCGGCAGCACGTTGCTCATCTACCTGCTGCTTGCAATCCTGATCCCGGAGCGAGAGAAGGACTCCAAGACCACCGACAGCAACGCTTCACTCGAGAAGTATCGTTTTCGAACGTCCGAAGACAAGTTGCTTGTATCCCGGCGTCGGCAGCTTGCCGGATGGGTAGTGATTTCGCTTGGCGCGTTGCTGCTGGCAGCGAATCTTGGCTGGTTCCAGTGGTTCAGCTTCGGCCGCTTCTGGCCGATACTGCTGATCGCGCTGGGAATCGCGTTGCTCGCAGGTGTGTTCGGAAGCGGCTCGTCTCGCAGCAAAACTTGAGCCGGCGGCGAATCTAAAGACCGCAGACCGCCGCCCTACTGCCAGCGTCGCCGCCTATTCGATGACAGGCAGAGTCAGCTGCGACGGATGATCGGCATCTACGTAAACGGTGTTCCGGGCCTTGCGAGTGTGCGTGTGCCTGCCCATCGGCTCGCCGGTGTTCGGGTTAACGTCCAGCCTCGGGTAGTTCGACGATGAGACATCCAGCCTGATCCTGTGACCAGCCTTGAACACGTTCGAAATCGGCCACAGCTTTATCGTGATCGGATAGATCTCACCCGGCGTCATCAGCTTCTCTTCGCTCCACGACTCGCGGTATCTCATTCGCAGAACAGTGTCGACTAGGTTGAGATCAAAGCCATCCGGCCAGTCGCCTGACGGCGGATGCTCATCGATGATCTTGACCGTGAAGTCAGTGTCTGTCGCATCCGAGCTGACCCAGAGCGAGACCTCGATGTCGCCCGTGATCTCAGTGTTGCGGTCGAGCGGCTCAGTCCTGAACACGAGGACATCATCGCGGTCGCTGAGACGCTGATAGGGCTTCTTCGCCCCGGCCCATTGCGGTCCTTCTTGCTGATGCCAGCCACCTGCCGACACCGCCTCGGTCAGGTTGGCACGTGCGAGCGCCCACTGGTCGAGGTGATCCGGCACGAGATCCAGCGGCGGTCCGCCCTCCTCGGGAGAGAGGATCCTGAACGCGCCCACCAGCGTGCCGCCGATTGACGGCACCGGGTTATCGGGGTCGAACGTGTACTCAAATGGAGGCGCATCGGCTGCCTGGACATCTTCAGTCAGTGAGCCATCGCCATGCAGGTGCAGCTTGCGAACAACAGCGCGGGCCAGTGGCCACTCGTTCTCGTCCCGCCAGAAGCCGCCATGGTCGAGATGGCCGTTCTTCGTCTTCGTGCCAGACCCCGTGCCCATCACGTATAGCCTGACAGCCGGGTC
>JANQIZ010000061.1 GCA_028281895.1 Dehalococcoidia bacterium | reverse complement strand
GAATACGCCGCACCGCGTGTCGGCACTGGTGCCGTCCATCAACCTCGGCTTGAGAAGATCCCCGTATTCGCCGTCCCGGATGCATGGCGAATCCTCACTCTCTTCTCTTCGCTCCTCGTCCGACTCAATGTACGCAGTTGAACGAATGATGCAAGAGATTAGTTCTTGTCGAGGAGGGAGAATGTCAGCTGTTCACCGTGATCTGCATCGATCGAACAGACCGTCTTGCCCCGATAGCGCACGATCTGCACCCTCTCGGTGAGTTGATACTGACGTGGTCGCTCGTCCTTCACCAGCTCGATGAGCCCGGCGTCACACAGGCTTCGCAGGTGATACCTCGCCTTGGCCTTCGTGCAGTCCGCCTGAGAGGCGATTTCTGATGCGGTGTGGGGGTTGCTGCACAGTGAGAACAGAATACGGCGACGCACCGACTGACCCAGCAGCCGTAACAGCGGTCGCAGTGACGAGCGCTCAGGCATCGTCAGGCCCCTTCCTCGGGCGGTATTCAGAATACTCCATGGGACTGTTCGCATCCGGGCAGGGAAGAGTTGCACAGGTTCACAATCAGGCAAACAGTTCTTCATTTATGAAAACCTCAAATCGTCGGACATGTCAGAGACGATCGCATGGCACGGTGAAGATCAAACGCCCATGCAAGTGCGCGTTCCGGTTGTAGATGCGCCCAGCAGGTCGTATGCAATCGCAACATTTAAGAAAACTTCAAAACGTTGGATCTGAGCGTTGAGCATGGTCTACTCAAGGCGGAGTCAAATTGTCTTGAAGGACATCTACGTGAGAGGCAACTGCGTTCCTGAGCACCAGTTGATCGATGACTGGCATTCTGCCTCATCGGAGTCGCGATGACCGGTTGCTTTCGCTATCGATGGACTGTGGTGGCGCTGCTGACGTTCTGTCTGGCAATTGCATCGGCAGCCCAAGACGACGATAGCCAATCGACGACACAACTTCAGGGCCAGATCGAACTGGCACGACTGGTCGATCTCGTCAGTGAACGTATGGGGCTGAATATCGAGTACGACGCCGGTGATCTATCTGGACAGGTCACACTGCGGCTGGGCGCCGGTGTGAGCGATGATGAACTATGGGCGTTGACCAATCGACTCCTGGCATCCCGGGACTTGACGACCATCCGCATGCCAGGAGAAGAGATGCTGAGCGTGGTGCGGCTCAGTGCGGCAGCTCCCCTTGCTCGATTCGTCGCCGCAAGTGAGGTGCTGACTCCGAGTAGCCCGCCTGCAGGGTTCACATCGACCGTCGTGCCCATCGAGTTCCAGCCGGTCAACGAGCTTTCTGAGACGATCAAGAAGGTGCTGTCGGCGCAACATGCGGTCGTGCAGCCAATTGGTGAGAGAGACTTGCTCATCGCGGATCTTCATCCACGCATCGTTCAGGCACTGGAGATCTTGGCGCGGCTGGATGTGCCTGGTCAGCAGCCGCTGGTTGAAATCGTGCCGCTTCAATTCAGATCTGCCACCGCAATCGCGCCTCTGATAGCGTCCGCCGTCACGACTCGAGATGCCGTCATGTCGGCAGGAGAGAAGCTCTCGGGCAAGGTGACGGCCATGCCGAGCGATGATGCGGTGCTTCTTGTCGCTCCATCTGACGAGCAGAAGTACTTCCGCGACCTCATCGAACGGTTCGACCAACGGCCAGTCCTCAAGACCCTCTCCTATTCCCCACGCTACTTTACGCTTCCTGAAGTCAAGGCGTTGATCGAACAGACCGCCAAAAGGCCACCTCCACGTGGAAGCGGAGACGAGTGGAAGGTTGTGTCGGATGAACTCACCGGTACGCTCATCGTTACCGCGACCGAAAAAGAACATGAATCCATAGCCGCCACTCTGGATCGACTCAACGCGATGCCCGCGGAAGCCCGGCGACCAGTGCGGACCTTTGAGATCAGGAATCGTAAGGTCACTGAGATCCGCGATCTTCTGCTCAACCTCATTGATGCTGGTGTTCTGCAGTCAACGACGGATAGTTTTCTCGCCGAGCCAGCAGT
>JANQIZ010000056.1 GCA_028281895.1 Dehalococcoidia bacterium | reverse complement strand
CTACCTTTAACCCACCCTCCTGCATAATCTGTGTCACCTCCCCAGCCTGCCCGGCACCAATTTCAAACAATGCCATACCACCCTTCGCTAACACATTCGGTACCTCTTTTGCAAGTTGCCGATAAGCCTCTAGCCCATCGTCACCAGCCATCATCGCTGCCGTCACAAGGGTCAGAGCCG
This sequence comes from Dehalococcoidia bacterium, assembly GCA_028281895.1. Taxonomy (GTDB): domain Bacteria; phylum Chloroflexota; class Dehalococcoidia; order Lucifugimonadales; family Lucifugimonadaceae; genus JAJCYX01. Next base: position 5,672 of record JANQIZ010000056.1, on the reverse strand, counting down.
ATCCGGCTCCAGACGTGAAGTACGCAGCCGGCACGCCAAGTGCCTCGGCGACGATCTTTCCGGCAGCCTCCTGGAGTTCGATCAAGGGGATGTATGCGCTGTCAGCCGCATCCATCGCATCCTTGACTTCCTGCACAGGGGTTGATCCGCCAAGCAGGGTCACGCTTCCGGTGGCATTGATTACCGGCTTCGCGCCCAGTTCCCTGTAGATAGCGCCCCAATCTGATGTGACCATGTTCGGCTCCTCGTGCTGTCGCAGCCTGACTCTTGCGGTTTCGCAGGCACTGGTTGGATTCGCGACAAATACTAACCGGGATTCTGAAGGAGAAGCGACCATCTGAGCCGGATGCTGTGCATCTGCGGCTGCCTATCAAGAATCATGTGTTTCGTTGTTGATGTAAAATATCCTGCCCCTTTAAGGAGAATCACGTGGCTCGATTAGTGTTTTTCTGCACAGATGCAACGCTTGACTGCACTGATTCCGTATATGGAAACAGCTTCGACGAAATCCTGCTCAATCTGCAGGAGCACGCGATCGCGCACCATGCATACTCGAACGAAGACGCCAGTGGCGAGGACCAGGTCGCTTACTGGCGCACAGCCATCACAGCTTCTGCAAGGCAGCGGCGAACGCTACTGGTCATCCTTCGTGACGAGTCGCCATTAATCCTCGCCATGACGACCATAGCCGCTCTCGTTGCGCTGCTTGTCTTCGTCGTCGTATCTCTCGTCAACCTTTAGATCGCCTGCCGCGTCCTAAGTTCTCAGAGTGGCTATACTCGTGGCCCAACCCGCGTATGAGAGCAACCAGTCCTGCACCCTGCAGGACGACCAAACCTGGACAATCCGTTGACAGACGATTCGAACCTGGCAGTCACGATTGAGCACTCTGGCCGCACGGTAGACGCGCTTGAGTGGAGCTCCATCGACTCGAAGCAGACCGTAGTCGTGGCGGTCGACGGCAATGTGGCGGATATGGTCGCCCCGCTGGCTGGAGAGCTTGAGCACACCTATCGGGTAAACGGGGCCAGCTTGCGAAGAGGCTGGGACGCAGTAACGGTGTCGTGGTGGGCGCAGGAGCCGCTTGTCTTGATTGCGCAGGGACGTGCCGGCGAGCTTGCATGCGATGCGGCCCGCCTGGCTCCTGGCGCTATCCGGGCGCTGGTTCTCGCAGATGTGCCTCCCTCAAGCGCCAACCTGTCGGGCATCGTCGTTCCAACACTTGTCTTCCACGGCAGAGACAGCTCCGCTGAGACGCACGCCCAGGCAGTCAAAACACACCACGAGATCCCGGGCAGTCACATAATCGAGCTTGATGGCTGCGCTGAGCTGCCCACGAAGAACTGCCCTGCGGCCCTTGCTGAATCTCTCTCGTGGTACCTCTCGCACCTCGGAGATCCGGTGATCGAGTTCACCGACTTCGATGGCTCAGACGCCGAGCCGGTCGACCCGAAGGCGTAGCTGATTCTCCTGTAACCGCCCCTTGCCGAATCTGTTGTTGAGCGTGCCATAATGCCGCAACCGCGGTACTCGACGTGGCGCGCCTGTCAACTGCCCGACCTCATCGCAATCTCTCCCGGAGGCTCCGAAATGCGTGCAGCAGTATTCACCGAAGTCCAGCAGCCACTGAGCATCGAAGACATACGCGTCGACAAGCCAGCGTCCCACGAGGTGCTTGTCCGCACGATGGCCACAGGCGTCTGCCATTCAGACCTCCACTTCGTCGAAGGTCTCTACCCGATGGAAACACCGACGGTTATGGGTCACGAAGGCGCCGGCATCGTCGAGGCTGTTGGCGATTCGGTCACCGATTTCTCGCCAGGCGACCACGTGATCCTTTGCCTCTCTGTCTACTGCGCAAAGTGCGAGCACTGCATCAGCGGGCACCCGGCCCGTTGCCAGGACAAGCCGGCGAGGAGCGCCAGCGAGACGCCTCGTTTGAGTCTGGACGGTGAGCCGGTTGGGCAGATGGCTCTGCTGGCGACATATGCCGAGCAGATGCTTGTCCACGAGAACAGCGTTGTGAAGGTACGCGAGGACATGCCGTTCGAGGGCGCGGCTCTTATCGGCTGTGGTGTGACAACTGGCGTTGGAGCGGCGCTCAACACAGCACAGATCAGACCTGGCTCTTCGGTCGTGGTGTTCGGAACTGGAGGCGTCGGCCTCGGCGCGATACAGGGAGCCAAGATAGGCGGCGCGGCGCAGATCATCGCAGTCGACATCCACGAGTCAAAGCTCAAGACGGCGATGGATCTTGGAGCGACGCATATCGTCGACTCTTCGTCGCACGACCCTGTTGAGGCGATCATCGAGCTAACACGAGGAGGTGCTGACTACACCTTCGAGGCGGTTGGACTCAAGGAGACAGCCGAAGCATGCTGGGAGTCGCTCAAGCCGGGCGGCACAGCGACGATCATCGGCATGATTCCTGTCGGCACGAAGATCGAGATCGAGGGCAGCGGTCTGCGGGAGCGGAAGCTGCAGGGGTCGAGCATGGGCTCAAACCGCTTCAAGCTGGACATGCCGAAGTATGTTGAGTTCTATATGCAGGGACGCTTGCTGCTTGATGAGATGGTGACGAAGCGAGACAAGCTGGATGGCATCAACGAGGCGTTCCGCGCGATGAAGGCAGGAGAAGTAGCGCGCACAGTCCTGATGTTTGATTAGGGAACACTAGAACTGTCGAACTGAGTGTGCAGTTTTCTGCGAGGCTTCAACGAGCTTTATCGTCGCGCGGTGCTGCTCTTTGGCGTCATTCCTCTTCGCGTCGGTACTGCGTTGTTGAGAGCGACTCCTGATCTCACCTAGACGATCGGCCATCGCAAGCGGCCATAGGACATCCTTCCAACCCTGCGTCTCGTCGGGGTAGGTCAACGTAGCGATCGTCTGAGTTACTTGGGCGGCCTGTTGTTCTACCTTCTCGTTCCCGAGAAGCTTCCCTAGCGTCCGAGAATCGACCTGCTTAGTAGCATAATTACCTGGAGCTAGAAGTCGCATTCCCTTGGCTCCAGACTGTTCAAATAGGATCGCCTGCAGTAGCTCAGAGCTCTGCTGCCAGTGAGTTATTTGAGGGAATCCTGGAACTTGAAAGTTCTTACGTAAAGCTTTGTTCGTCCCTACACGAACCAGCACGCCTCGGAGTGCAAGGCAGGCGTCACTACCATCAGATTCATCTTCTAGGAAAGCTCGGACCCACAATTTACATCCAGCCAAGATGCCATCCTCTGCAGAACGAAATCGTAGTAACGCTGCATCAGAATTCAACTCTACTGACGAAGCCTGAACACCAAAATCTCTCCTAGCGGCATCGAGTGATTGCCCGAGTATCTGAGCAAATCGCTTGTACCGACCTTGCACGGCAGCGATGCCTCTCTCTGCATAGAGACTCTTAGTTCCCAGTAGATCGCAGTATAGGAGTGCCTTTGTTGCCATCTCTCACCCCCGCATGAGCGGCAGTCCGTCTGTGTCTACTTTATGGACTTCCAGGTGGCCGACACCCTGCTCGGTGACGTAGAGCTTGCCTGAGCCTGCCGGGCCGAATGCGACGTTTGTAGGCGCAGGGCCTTCGAGCGGGATGCGTCGGGCGACCTCGCCATTCGGATCCAGCACCGTCACATCCTGCTGGCCAACGACCGCAACGTACAGGTTGCCGTCCTGTCCGAAGGTCATACCATCGGGTCCGCGAAAGCCGATCGGACCGCGAGACTCGTCAATCACTGACCCGAATACATTCTTGTCTCTGCTAACCGCGCCGTTGCTCCACGCGTGCCGGTAGATCAGGCCCGACTGCGTTGCTGCCACGAACAGGTTGTTGTCAGCATCGAACGCTATACCGTTGGCGAACTCATAACCCGTGCCGATGATCTCGCCCTCGCCCGTGGGTGGATCGATCCGATAGACACGCGCATCGGTCGGCGCTGTCTGCCGCTGCTCAGGAGGCAGGTCACGCCAGTTGTCCATGTGAACACCGGTGTCCGTCATGTAGAGCATCCCGTCAGGGCCAAATCGCAGATCGTTCGGGAAGAGAAAGTCTTTGCCCTCGCAAGAGGTCGCAACCACCTCGACATCGCCGTCCAGTGTGACGTGCAACAGCGCCGGAGGGTTGACCGATTCTGCGACCCAGAGCGTGCCGTCTGCGGCAAGGGTCATCCCGTTCGGCCTGCCGGTCTTCGCCACGACGCGCCGCTCTTTGCCGTCTTCGCTCAGCCAGAGAATCCAGCCTCTGGACGGGTGCATCTCGACAAGGCACAGGCTGCCATCGTCCAGCAGCACCGGCGCTTCGGGGTTCTTCAGGTCGTCAACAAAGATAGTCATGGTGCGTCTTTCACCGATCCGGGATAGCTCTGGTGGCGAGTCGCCGAATCTTAACTCCATTGCGGACGGTTGCAGCAGCCGGTGATAGGCTGCGCTCGGCCATCGACATTGCCAGCGTTTCGGTGAGTGGCGATGGCTTGAAGAAGACCCACCTCTGAATCCCTCCCTATTCGAGGGAGGAGAACTGTTTCCGCAATGAAGATAAAAGAGATTCGCGCATTTCCTATCGATGTCACGCCTGAAGCGAAGACGCAGCCTCGCGTGCCAAAACTTTCAGGCGACACCGGTTTCGTCAGTCCGATGCAGCGCTATTCGGAGTTCTCGCGGGCAGAGTATTCGCCGGGCCGCGGCAACTGGTCTCGAACCGGATGCCTTGTCACTGCCGAAGACGGCACATGGGGATTCGGCATGACCCTCTTTAGTGGTCCGGTCGTGTCGCTCATCAACGATCACCTCGGTCCGTTGCTCGAAGGCCAGGACTGCATGGCGATCGAGAAGATGTGGGACATCATGCAGCGTTCGACAAATGCGTTCGGAACGGCCGGACTCGTCAGCTACGCAATCAGCGCTGTCGACAATGCCCTATGGGACCTCAAGGGCAAGGTGCTCGGCCAGCCTGTCTATGCCCTGATGGGCGGGCCACAGAAAGAGAAGATCTTCTGCTACGGCTCCTGCACCGACATGTCGTACGGCGTTGAGAACAGCATCGAGTGGTTCCTGGAGCTGGGTTTCAAGGCGGTCAAGCTGTTCATCCCTCATGGACCTGAAGAGAACATCGACGGTCTTCGCAAGAACGAGGAGATGGTGGCGAAGACCCGCGAACAGGTTGGCGATTCGGTAGAGATTGCCGTTGACTCGTGGATCTCGATGAACGTGGAGTACGCAGTGCGATTAGCAGAGGCGCTGAAGCCGTATCGCATCAAGTGGCTCGAAGATTCTTTCACGCCAGAAGACCTTGGGAGCTACACACGCCTGAGAAGTCGAGTTCCCTACCAGACAATCGCGACCGGCGAGCACTGGTACTCATTGCAGCCCTTCGCTTTCGCCTGCGCAAATGGCCTGGTCGACATCCTGCAACCGGACCCGCAGTGGGTGGGCGGAGTGACCGGCGTGATGAAGATCTGCCACATGGCGCAGGCTCACGGAGTATCGGTCATCTCGCACGCAGGGATGAACTACCCGTACGGACAGCATGTCTCGTTCGCTATGCCGGCGATCATGTGGGGTGAGCGATCAGAAGGCGTATCGCCTCCGGGAGTGCCGCTGGAGGAGCGAGTCGCTCTGCCGGGAACTCCGGTGATCAAGAACGGCTACCTTGTGCCGAGCGACGCGCCGGGCTTCGGCTTCGAGTTCGATCT
>JANQIZ010000008.1 GCA_028281895.1 Dehalococcoidia bacterium | reverse complement strand
AAGATGGTGAATCCGTGGGCGAAGAGCAGAGTCTGTCCGGCTCGCAGATGCGGGGCGATCTCCTCGTTGTAGACGCGCGCCTGTGTCGTGTCTGGCAGGCAGAACGAGATCAGGTCCGCTTCTTTGGCTGCCTCTTCGTTCGAAACCACCCTCAAGCCATCTGCTTCGGCTTTGGCCTTGGAGCGGCTGCCTTCGTACAGGCCAACGATCACGTTGAAGCCGCTGTCCTTCAGGTTCAGCGCGTGGGCATGACCCTGTGAGCCGTAGCCGATCACCGCGATCGTCTTGTCGCGCAGGATCGAATCGTCAATGTCCTTGTCGTAGTAAAGGGTCGCCATGCCTGTTCCGTTTCGCCTTATTTACACCCGCCGACACCCGGCGGGGCTATCATGTTGCCAGTCTTTTCGCTAAACGCTTCCTGAGTCACCTGCTGTGGGCACATAGAAGTGCTCAACGCTTTCAGTCAGTGTGTGTGCGCCCTCTTCCTGGCCTTCGATCAGGGCGCCGCGCAGGGTAGCAACTCTACCCGTGCGAATCACCTCTCTGATTCCAAACCGCCTCAACAGCTCTATAAGGCTGTTGATCTTGTTTCTGCCGCCAGTCACCTCCATCGTGAGGCTGTGCGCTCCGATGTCGATCACGTTCACCCTGAACACATTGGCAAGCTCAAGAACCTCGCTGCGATTCTCGGGCGGCGCGCTGACTTTGATCAGCGCCAGCTCGCGCCACACGATGTTCTTCTCAGTGATGTCCTGGACCTCTACCACCTCAACCAGCCTGTCAAGCTGAGCTGCGACGTGCTGGACGACGTGCGGTGGCCCTTCAACCACAAATGTCATTCGCGAGAGCCCTGGACGTTCTGAGCGCCCGACAGTGAGACTCGCGATGTTGAATCCACGCCTTCTGAACAGACCTGAGATACGAGCGAGCACGCCAGGACGATCCTGCACAAGCGCAATGATCGTGCGTTGCTGAAATGCGGCCGCTCCGTTGGTGTTCGTGGTCACAGCGACTCCTCGATCAGTTCCTCGACGCTCCCGCCGGCCGGAATCATCGGATACACGTTGTCGACCTTCTCAATAACGAAGTCGACGATCACAGGTCCGGGATGCTCGTTCGCCTCGCGGATTGCGCTCTCAAGGTCTTCCTGCCGGGTGACCCTGATCCCCTTCATTCCGTAGGCTTCTGCGAGCTTCACGAAGTCAGGATTGGCTGAGTACGTCTCTGCCTGGAAGTCACCGTCATAGAACAGTCCCTGCCACTGGGTGATCATGCCCAGGTGGTTGTTGTTCAGGATGGCGTACTTAACTGGCAGCCTGTTCTCCACAGCCGTGGCAAGCTCCATCGAAGTCATCTGGAATCCGCCGTCGCCGCAGATCGACCAGACCAGCCGGTCCGGATTGCCCATCTGTGCGCCTATAGCTGATGGCACTTCATAGCCCATCGTTCCCAGTCCGCCAGAGCTGAACCAGGAGTTGGCATTGGTGAAGCGATAGTGCTGCGCTGCCCACATCTGGTGCTGGCCAACGCCGGTGCATATGATCGCATCGCCTTTCGTCACGTCGGAGAGGGCTTTGATCACGTGCTGGCCCAGCAACTCGTCGGTTTCGCGAATCTTCAGCGACGGGTGCTCAGCCTTCAGGTGCTCGACTCGCTCCAGCCAATCGGTGTGCTTTGTAGATTTCACCTTCGGGTTGATCTGACCGAGCACAGCCTTGACGTCACCAACAACCGGCGCGTCAGCAACCAGAGTCTTGTTGATCTCTGCCTTGTCGATGTCTATCTGGATCTTCTTGGATCTCGGCGAGAATCGCTTGGGATCACCAACGATCCGGTCATCGAACCTGCTGCCTATCGCCACGATCAGGTCGGCCTCGTCCAGCGCCAGGCTCGCATACGCCAGGCCGTGCATCCCCGGGAAGCCAACAAACAGTGGATGGTCTTCAGGAAACCCGCTGATTCCAAGCAGTGTGGCTACGACGGGGATTTCAGCCTTCTCAGCCAGCTCCCGCAACTCGTCAAAGGCTCGAGAGATGATCACGCCGTGCCCGGCCAGAATCACCGGACGCTCAGCCTCATTGATCAGCTCGATCGCCTTTTCCACCTGTGCTTCATCGGCTGTCGACGCCACCTGGTATCCGGGCAGATCGATCTGGCTGTCGCGCTCGTAGTCGTACTCCGCTTCTTCCTGGAATACATCCTTCGGGATATCTATGAGAACAGGCCCCGGCCTGCCGGTCCGGGCGATGTGGAACGCCTCGTGAATCGTGGGGCCGATGTCCTGCGCACGCATAACGAGGTAGTTGTGCTTGGTCACGGGGAGAGTGGCGCCCGTGATATCCGTCTCCTGGAACGCATCGGTGCCAATAGCTGCCCGGCCAACCTGTCCTGTTATCGCAACTACAGGAGCAGAGTCCATCATCGCGGTCGCCAGGCCCGTGATCAGGTTTGTGGCTCCGGGGCCAGAGGTCGCGCAGGCGACTCCGACCTTTCCGGTAGATCGGGCATAGCCGTCTGCGGCATGGGCCGCGCCCTGTTCGTGGCGGACCAGGACGTGGCGCAGGTTCGGATACTTCGAGATCTCACCGTAGAACGGCAGTATGGCGCCACCCGGCAGGCCGAATACGACGTCTACGCCCTCATTCAGCAGGGCTTCGCAGACGATCTGGCCTCCGTTGAGTTTCTTAGCAACCATGTTCTCAGTTCCTGGCTGTCAGCCTCTTCCTGGCGATTCGACTTCGTTTACTGGCAGACACAAAAAATCCCGTCCTAACCAAAGGACGGGATTCCCGCGGTACCACCTTTGTTGCTCACTTCCGCCTCTCCTCCCTATCAGGTAGGGTAGCGGAGGTGAGCCGCTCTTAAGCCGTAACGTGGCCAGACGTCCCCACCTACTTGCCCTCTCGGCTTTCAGCAAGACCGCTCACGGGCGAGTTCCCGTCGCTGCGTGCCGGTTCTCACCATCCACCGGCTCTCTCCTGACGCAGCGATATCGGTACTACTCCCGATCATCGCGTTATCTATATGCAAGCTACAGGCTACTACTGCCAGCGCCGCATACCAATAGCAGTATATCGCCAAAAGTTAAGATTCGGCATGGCAGTCTGCCGTCTGAGGCTAATTCACCTGAAGGTCTGGCTTTTGGCGACTGTATCGATCATCGATTAGCCCAGATCGCCTGAGAGCGCCTGCTAGACTGCCCGCGCCATGAATCCAGGCCCATTAAGGGCCGTATCTCAACTCCGCAGCATCTGTGCCATCCGCCACCCCACATTCCATCGAACCGTTCTCCTGGCGCTCAATTGGCGAGCTGTCTGAACTGGTCAACCGACTGGGCCCACACGGATTTCGCATCTGGCCATCGACGGCCACAGAGTTGCGAGACGAACTGGAGATGCTGAGGTTAGATCCTGAGAGCGACATCGCTCTGCTCAAGGTTGACGGCGAGGCGTGTGGATACGTGCTGGTGATTCCAGAGGCCGATATTGACCGGGCTGTGGTGTCGATAGGGATAGTCAACGACCACCGTCACTACATGGAGTCTCTTGTCGAGTTTGCAGCGGATCGCGCTGGCACCGCCGGGATCAGCAATATCCACCTGGGCACGAGAGTTGAGGCTAGCGAGTGGCAGGATCAGTTGGCCGAACTTGGCTTCAGTAGCGTCGCTTCCAACCTTGATCTAGTTCTGCAGAGGCCCGACCTGGCAGAGCTGACTGAGCCTGAACTTCCTTCCGGATACGCGTTTCGGCAGATGAAGTCCCAGACCGAAACCCTGCTACTGACGCGGCTGCAGAACAGAGTGTTCGAAGAGCACTGGGGATTCTCCAGGAATACTCCTGAAGAGGTGGGAGCGCGGTTAGCCCAGTCTGGCACGGGTCCCGAGCACGTCCTTTTCCTCGAATCCTCGAAAGGCGAGGTTGTCGGCTACGTCTGGACTACGTTCGAGTGGGCCAATGACCGCACAACCGGCAAGATCTCTATGACAGGTCTGACTCCGGGCGTGCGAGGATCAGGGCTTGGGAGATCGCTTATCGTCGCGGGTGTGAAGCACCTGCTCGCCAATGGCGCGAGCGAAATAGCGCTGGAAGTTATCGCTCAGAACGAAGCGGCAAGGCGAATCTACGAAGCGATCGGATTCCGCGAAGTCGGGCGAACCTGCTGGTACGAGAAGAGAGTGTGACTACTCGTCTGAGCCGCCACCGTCTTCGCTCTCTCCGCCCTCGCCTTCTTCGCCATCACCTTCCTCGTCGCCTTCAACACCTTCCTCACCAACGACCTCATCCTCTTCAATAACACGAGGCGGCTGAATCCAGGCAACGCGTGCGTCAGGGTCAGAGACCAGCGTCACCCCGTCCGGGAGGCTCAACTCGGATGCCTTGATGTCAGCATCGAGGTCTTCGAGAATCGAGCAGTCTGCTTCTATCGAGCTTGGGATGTCGAATGGTCGGGCGCTTACCGTGATGTCGTATATGCCCTGGGTGACCACTCCAGCGCCTCCGCGGGTGCCAGGAGCATCCTCTTCGTTGATCAACTGAATTGGCACACTGGCCTCGACCTCTTCCGATACGTTTACCCTCATGAAGTCGACGTGCAGGAGATCACCTGAAACTGGATGCACAGCGACTTCACGAACGAGTGTCACTGTGTCTTTTCCACCCTCGATCTTGACGGTGACCGGCGTGGTTGAACCTGCCTCTCGAAGGGTTGTCCTCAACTCAGTTGACTCGGCTTGAAGGGAGAGCGGGTCTTCCTTCTGACCGTAGACGTGCACCGGTATCTGGCCGGATCGGCGGAGGGCCTTGTTCTTCTTGCCGAACGCCGACCGGGGCTGTAGTGAAATCGAAATGGAATTTGCCATGTCAGTAGTCTGGGTTCTCAAAGGAAGCGCTGCGCGGCAGTCAGCAAACAAGGCCGCGCTCTGCGCAGAAAAGTCATTTCAGGTCAAAGTCAACCTTTGAATTCTATCACGGACAACACACTAGATTCGCCGAGTTTTCCTGCGAATCCTGCATCTCAACGGGTCACAGTTGCCTCTCAACATTAACTGACCAGATGAGTCAGGAATTGCATTGCAGGTGTATACTTCGTAGGTGGATTGTGCTTCCGCCTGGCACTCAACAGCCGGGCCCAGCGAGCGATTGTGTCAAGATGCTTATACCGATGAAGGTCGACTATGGAGTGAGGATGCTGGTATTCCTCGCGCGCCGGCCTGACGGTGCATATGCATCGACGTCAGAGATCTCTTCCGCGAGGCACATCCCGGAGCCTTATCTCCTCCACATCTGCTCTGAGCTCCAGAAGGCGGGCGTTATCGAAAGCCGACGCGGCCCGCAAGGGGGCCACCGGCTTGCCAGGCCCGCAGATGCGATCACCGTCAGAGACGTTGTGAACTCACTGGACTACTCACTGGCGCCGCTTAGCTGCGTTGACCACGCCGAAGAATGCCAGCTATCAGACGGCTGCACGCAGCGCGACATGTGGGGCGAGGTTGAGAGTCTGTTGCTCCGGCACCTGGACTCCATCAAGATCGCCGATCTCGCCGGCAGCGAGACGGTAACTCAGCGCGTGCCAGTTAGCGCTGATCTTCCCGCCATCTGTTGAAGCCGCACTTGAACCGGCTGAAACCCTTCGGCATCTAACTGACTGCGACCAACTCGCATTTGCTCTCAGTGTGGCCTTATCGGGTGTTTCACCGGATCTGTTGTCGCGTTCAACCGCAGCAAGACGGACATATCAGGTTTAGAATTTACAGTTAGTTGTAGAAGAAGGAATCGGGGCGAATGACAGAACAGAAGAGATTGACTCCACTCACGCCGGGTCAGGTGCAGCGATACAGTCGGCACCTGATCATGCCTAACGTTGGCAGTGTGGGCCAGAGAAAGCTGCTGGACGGCAAGGTTCTCGTTATCGGAGCGGGTGGCCTGGGGTCGCCTATTGCGCTCTACCTGGCTTTGGCCGGAGTTGGCACGGTCGGCATTGTTGACTTCGACGTTGTCGATGTCAGCAACCTCCAGCGCCAGATCCTGCACACCGATGCCGACGTTGGCCGCCGCAAGGTGGAATCGGCCAAGGAATCCCTCCTCGCTCACAACCCGGATCTGAATGTGCAGATTCACGAGGAGCCGATCAACTCCGAGAACGCCAACGAAATCATCTCCCAGTACGACATCATCGTGAACGGAGCTGACAACTTCGCTACCAGGTACCTGGTGAACGATGCGGCCTACCTCGCTGGCAAGCCGCTTGTGGACGGGGCGATCCTCGTATTCGATGGGCGAGCTACCACGTACCTCCCCGGAAAGGGCTGCTACCGGTGCATGTACCCGGACCCGCCTCCTCCCGGAGAGGTTCCAAACTGCTCGGAAGCTGGCGTTATCGGCGCTCTGCCGGGCCTTGTCGGCTCGATACAGGCGCTCGAGGTGATCAAGCTTCTGCTGGGCGTTGGTGAGACTCTGACCAGCCGGCTCTTGATGATTGATGCTCTGAGCATGGAGTTCACTGAGCTCAAGGTTCGTAAAGACCCGAACTGCAAACTCTGCGGGGACAACCCGGAAGTTACAGAGTTGATTGACTATGAGGTGTTCTGCGGAGTCGCTCCACCTCAGCCGATCGAGGAACGGGACCAGCAGCCGATAATGGCGGACGATTAGAGAGATACGCATGACAGCACAGGCCCCGACGACAACACGTTCGGGGCCTGTTTGCTGCCACCAGGCCTCCGGCCAACTACACAGGGACTCGCCAGTTGAGTGTTCACGCTCCACAGCTCAGCGCCGTTAAGTCGGACATGATCGATGCCATTGGCAACACGCCGCTGGTTGAGTTGACTCAGCTCAGCCCGGACCCGGCTGTTCGGATCTTCGCGAAGGTCGAATCTGGCAATCCAACAGGCAGCGTCAAGGACCGCACCGCGAAGTTCCTTGTGCAGGACGCCGAGAGAAGAGGATTGCTGAAGCAGGGAGGCACGATTCTCGAGCCGACATCTGGAAATACAGGCCTGGGACTGGCGATGATCGCCAGCGTTCGCGGCTACCGGATGATCGCCGTGATGCCTGCCAGCGTCCCTCGCGAACGCGTTGATCTACTGAAGGCATACGGCGCGGAGATCGAGTTCTCCGATGCTGATAAGGGCACCAACGAGTCGATCATTCTCGCCAAGCAGCTTGCAGACGAGAATCCCGACTACTTCATGCCGTACCAGTACGGCAACGAGGCAAACCCGAAGGCGCACTACGAGACGACTGGCCCCGAGATCGTTCGAGACCTGCCAGACACCGATGTCTTCGTAGCCGGTCTTGGCACCGGAGGAACGCTAATGGGCGTTGGTCGTGCGCTCAGGCAGCACAACCCCGATGTGAAGATCGTTGCGGCGGCCCCTCATCCCGATGACAAGGTTCAAGGCCTGCGCGCCATCGAGCATGGCTTCATTCCACCCATTCTCGATCTCGATGCGCTGGACGGCAGGATCATGATCGAGGGCGAAGAGGCGTTCTACTGGACGCGAAAACTGCTCACGGATACCGGCATCTTCGTGGGTGTCTCATCAGGCGCTACGTTCGGAACCGCTCACAAGCTGGCGACGCGGATGAGCAGGAACGGTGAGAGCGGCAAGATTGTCGCCATGTTCGCCGATGGCGGCTGGAAGTACCTCTCAACCGGCATCTACAACCAGGACTTCAAGTTCGATCAGAAGGAGATCGAAGGCAAGACCTGGTGGTAAGCAGAGGGATCTGCCTTGAAGCGGTGTGACCGTCACAGTCGACTTTGAGGAACCACCGAGCTACCTGTTCGTCATGTAGCCGGGACCGCGGCCCGCCTGCCACACGTGCTCCCTGGCCACATCCTCATTGAAATCAACACCCCAGCCAGGCGCTGTCGGGATGTCGATGATGCCTTCTTGGATGTCTAGCGGGCCACCGGTCAGGTCATCTTTCCACGGCACATCGTCGATATCGATCTCCATGATGCGGACGTTCGGCAATGTAGCGCAGAGGTTCAGCGAGATCATCGTGGACAGGTGCGAGTAGTAGTTGTGCGGAGCGATGTTCAGCTCGTAGCTCTCAGCAGCGAGCGCCACATCCCGTGAACGAGAGAAGCCGTTCCACGGGATGTCCACCTTCACCGTGTCCATCGCCCGGGCATCGAAGTAAGGCCGATAGTCCCTGAGCCCGAACAGGTTCTCTCCTGAGGTGATCGGCACACTGGTCGAATTCTTGACTTCAGCGAGACCCTCCGGCTCGTACATGTCGACCTCGACCCACATCATGCTGAACTGCTCAACAACGTCGCAAATCTGGCGCGCTGCGAGCGGTTTGAAGTTGAAATTCAGGTCAAGAGCGATCTCGACGTTCGGCCCCGCGCCCTCTTTGAAGGTTCCGATGTACTCCTCGATGTGACGAAGCAGGGCAGGGGTGATGTTCTGGTCAGTAGTGCCTGAACCGCCTCCGAATCCTGCGAAGTAGGTCTCGGCGGGATCTCCGGGGAACACGATGTTGGTTTTGAGCGCGTTGAATCCCTTGTCTCTCACCTCTTGCCCGAGCCGTCTCACGTCACCCATCGATTTCAGCGGCGGAACGCCGATCAGCTCGTGCTGGCGCGCCCGCGACGTTCCGCAGTGGGACCAGTAGACCTGCTGAGAATCTCTTGTCGGTCCTCCGAAGAATGAATGGACCGGAACGCCTGCCGCCTTGCCTTTTATGTCCCACAGCGCAAGCTCGATGCCGGCGATCGCCTTCGACGCGATCCCGCCGGGACTCTGTCTCGCCATTCGGTACATGTCCCAGTAACGCTGCTCAACCGGCAGCGGGTCCTGCCCGATCAGGAGCTGCAGGAAGTCTGTGACAGCGCCAGTGATGCCGTACGGGTTTCGGCCATCCGACATCTCGCCATAGCCGGTGATTCCTTCATCTGTGCGAACCGCCACGAACTGCCAGGGACGCCATCCGGCATCAACAACAAAGGTCTCGATCTCGGTGATCTTCATCTGGATTTCTCACATGGGAGGTTTGGAACGCGCGCCGGGTGAGGCCCCGGCCTTAGGGCGCGCAAATCCTAGCATGGGGCGGTGAACGGGACTGGAGCGGCTTTTTGAAGGACCTAGCCGCGGTAACGATTCGCGATTGGCAGACGGCGGTCGCGGCCGAAGGCGAGCTGAGTGATCTTGGGTCCGGGTGGAGCCTGTCGCCGCTTGTACTCGTTGATATCTATCAGCCGTGTCAGACGCCGGACGGTTGCCTCATCTGCGCCCTCGACGCCCAGCGCGCTTTCCGCTGCAACGATCTCATCGGACGACTTGAGCTGGACGACATACTGGTCAAGAATCCGGTCCAGCACCTCGTATGGAGGCAAGCTGTCCTCATCAAGCTGTCCGGGACGCAGCTCAGCGCTCGGCGGCTTCTCGATCACCGACAGCGGGATCGGGCTGTCCGGCCCTGCTTCGTTTCGATAGCGGCACAGCTCATAGACAAGCGTCTTCGGGATGTCCTTGATCACTGCGTACGCGCCTGCCATATCGCCGTAGATAGTCGCGTACCCGGTCGCCATCTCTGACTTGTTGCCGGTTGTGAGCACGAGCCAGTTGAACTTGTTGGCGATGGCCATCATCGTCGTCCCGCGGATACGAGACTGCGTGTTCTCTTCTGCCACTCCCGGCTCAGTGTCTTTGAACACTGGAGAAAGCAGATTTTCGAATCCTAGATGCGCCGGCTCGATCGGCAGTTTCCAGAGAGTGATCCCGAGCCGTTCTGCCAGCAGTTCTGCGTCTGAGACACTGTGGTCAGAGGAGTATCTAGACGGGAGTGAAACACCTGTCACGTTCTCAGGGCCGAGTGCGTCAACCGCGATCGCAGCAACGATCGTCGAATCGATCCCGCCTGACAGCGCTATGGCGACCTTCTCAAAGCCCGTCTTGCGCACGTAGTCCCTCGTTCCGGTCACCAGCGCCTTGTAGACACTTTCGGTGTGTCCTGGTTTTCGCAACTGAGGCTTTGAAGTCGGTGGCAGTTCGATGTCTGCAGCTTCGCCGACATCTACAGTTCGTACTCCGCCGATCTTCTCCAACTCTCCCGGCGCATACCTTGTGCGGCCATTTGCTTTCCTGGCCTCACGAACCTGTTCCAGCTCCAGATCGACCGTGAAGACCGATTCCTCGAATGACGGGGCGAGAGCGACAAGTTCTCCGTATGGGTCCGCAACCATGCTGGCTCCATCGAACATGAGCTCGTCCTGTCCGCCTACCTGGTTCACATAGACGGCGAATGTCTGGTTGCGGCGAGCCAGCTCAGTGACCATCTTTACCCGCAGATCGAGCTTGCTCATCTCGCCGCCTGCGATGCGCGGGTCAAGCTTGGTCATCTCGTAAGGCGACGCGTTGATGTTCACGAGAACGTCGGCGCCTCCAGTGGAGCTCTGCACCTCACTGGGCCCAACAGGCTCCCAGATGTCCTCGCAAACGTTGATTCCCACAGTGGCGCCGGCTACCTGGAAGACAGGGCAGGTTGATCCAGGCTTGAAGTAGCGCCGCTCATCAAACACCCCGTAATTCGGGAGGTGGATCTTGTGATAGATGCCAGCGACTCTGCCTTCGGAGAGGATCGCTCCGGCGTTGTAGAGATTGCCGGCGTCATCGCGATCGACGAACCCAACGACAGCAACGATGTCCTGCACCGTGGCGGCCAGCAGGTCCAGCTCGTTGCGATTCTGCTCTATGAAGCTTGGCCACAGAACCAGGTCTTCGGGTGGATAACCGGTGATCGTCAGCTCGGGCAGACCAACTATGTGAGCCCCGAGCCGCCGCGCTTCGCGAATCGCCTCTTCTGCCGCAGCGCGGTTTCCTGAGAGGTCACCAACCGTGGTGTTGATCTGGGCTAAGCCGACTCGAAGTATCGACATGGCCGTTCTATTGAACTCCCGTAGCCTGTCAACTGGCCGCTCAGCACTTCAGTTGCGACTTTAGCTGCGAGCAAGCACAGGCGGCCTGGCGAACCCGCGGACAGTTGGCAGGCTGGACTTGCCCATCAAGAACAGGTCGATCGCCCTTGCGCATGTGCGGCCGCTTGCGATGGCATGCACGATGAGCGACTGCCCGCGCTGCATATCACCGCATGCGAAGACCTTGTTCACGTTGCTCTGCATCAAGACATCCGTCTTCACGTTGCCCCGGCCATCGTATTCGACCTTGAGGTCGTCGAGCAGCCCATCGTGCTGAGGATGCAGAAAACCCATCGCCAGCAGCACAAGGTCGGCATCGATGGAGAACTCGCTGCCAGGTACTTCCTGCATGCCTGGACGGCCACCGTTCTCTGCCGGCACCCATTCAACCCTCACACAGTCGATCCGCTTCACATTGCCGTTTCCATCGTCGACAAAGCACTTGGTCAGCACGTTGTAGTCGCGCTCACCGCCCTCTTCGTGCGCAGAGGATGTCCTGAATATCAGCGGCCACTGTGGCCAGGGGTTG
>JANQIZ010000001.1 GCA_028281895.1 Dehalococcoidia bacterium | reverse complement strand
TCGAGGCCCGGCAGTTCAAGCAGTTCCTCCTCCGCTGATGCGCTCCTGCCACCCGGTCTGTGGTTCACTCCAATGGCCCGGAACTCGGCTCCCGTTTCGTAAAGCACCTGTTCGACGGAGCTGCGCTCAAGTGTAGACGCGAAGGTCGCTGCGAACACGCCCAGGGCAGAGACAAGGACCAGCAGGAGCGACAGTCGTGCCTGGCCGCCGGGGTTGCGTGAGAGCTGCCTGATACCGAGGAAGAGAGCTGAAGGGACGATCGCAGATCCGGGGCCTGTGGCAAGAACTCGCGTGATCAGATCGGCGATGACGGGGAAGAGCCTGAGCAGCGCCACACCCGCCATCAGAAGCAGGAGCGCAGGCACAGCAAGAGTCAGGTTGTTGACGCTGACATCCCCAAACACATCGGTGGCGACAAACGATCCCTGCCTCGAAAGCTGCCAGAACATCGCAGCGACCACGCCAAGCAACCCAAGATCGAGGTAGTAGCGCTGGATCACGTTCAACCGGCCGGGTCTGCCTCGTCCTCTGCGCTCGCCAAGCACCGTCAATCCCGTAGCTCTGAACGCGGGCACGAGAAGCGCAAACAGCCCGAAGACCGCTCCCAGCAGTGAAACGAGGAAGACGTTTCGGGTGAACTGAACGGGAAGCGCGCTGCCATTGTTCAGGTCTTCGAACACCGGGATCTGGCCAATGGCGGAGACTGCGGACATCGAGATCACCGGTCCGAGAACCAGCGCGAGTCCTGTGGCTATCAAGGCCTCGATGACGTAGACGCCGAAGACCTGCTGGCGTGTCGCGCCGCGGCTTCGCATAAGCGCGATCTCTGTCCGTTGCGTCGCAAGCAGCGCGGCGGCGACCATCGCGGCGTAGTACAGAGCGACTGCTGCAACCAGCGCCAGGACGATGAGCATAGGGATGCGGTTGAAGAACAGGTCAACCTCGAAGTCGGCAAGCCTGACATCCAGCTCTGATTGGACCCTGAACCCGTCCAGCACCGGCTTCAACGACGCGCTTCCCGCATTGAGCGCAGCGCGCACAGCGCCCGTGTCAGTAGCGTGAATGGAACCTGTGTCGGTGTCCAGCAGCCATACGTACTCAGTGCCCATGTTCGGAAAGTAGGGGCCGAGCGCATCTATGAAGGTCGTCTCGGGAATCACGAACCTCGCCCAGACGAGACTTGCGGTCAGGTCCGTGAACGCTGAGTCGTGAATGTGCCAGAACATCTCGTCCGGCTCTGACCGCTGATAGAGGCCAGCCACTCGAATCTGCACATCAACACGCGGCGATTCCCAGAACGGCTCAGCGGAGATCGTGTCGCCAACAGACAGGCCGAACAGCTCCGCGGCTGCCGCATCCAACAGAGCATCTATGGTCATCTGCTCACCGAGCGGCGCAGGTTGGTCAAGCGGAACCGGCATCTCTCCTTCGAAGACGCGCACCGATGAATCCAGGTCTGGCACTGTCATGAAAGAGATCCGACGGCAGTCACAGGCCAGCAGCGCCCCTGTTCCCCTGGGATCCACCGTTCCGTCAGGGTTGAGAGTGGGGACATCCTCCGGGCCGCTTGCGATGCCGCTCAGCCTGCACGGGCACTCGCCCAGCGGTACAAGCTCAGGCGGCTCGTTGACAAGGAAGGTGTTCGACCTCATCGCAAGGTATTCGTCGGATGAGTATCTCCCCAGCCTGTTCAGCATCGCGTCGCCGACCGACTTCCGAATATCGGCGTGAGTGGTCGAGTTGACAGGCGTCTGATCAGCCTTGACCAGCACGTCCAGGTTTTCGGCCCTGACGTTCGCCAGCGAGCGGGCCAGCGCCACGTCTCTCAGCGCTTCGAAGTAGACGACTGTAGTGGCAACTATGGCGACGGCGAGAACGATTCCGAATAGCACCGCCAGCGTTAGCCTGAGGTTCTGGCGCGTTTGACGAAGACTTGTTCGGAGCGATGCAAGTAGCAAGGTTCAGGCGTGTCCAGTAGAGATCTGGTCAGCGGTTGATGCTATGCGCTATTACGCCGGCGGGCGAACGGCAAGAATAACCCCGATGTGAAGATTCGAGGTCTGCGCAAGACGACAGGATCTGGCCGAACAGAGCAAGGTCGCGCCGTAGATACGACGCGGGAGCAAGATGGAGATTCGCAGAAAGCTTACCCGTCAGAACTGGCTGGCAGGTAGCTTCACTCGGCATCCGAGTTGATCTGAAAAGCGTATGCCAGAGTGAGGGGAGTCGTGCTCAGTCCCCCCTGCGCACAGTTGTTTCCGGAGACAGCCCCGTCTCCGAACCTCTTCTACTTGTGCACGGCTCCCCTCTGCGCGTTGCGAGAAGGGGCGCTCAAGCAGCGGCGTCGCGATCCCCGCGATCTTGCTGATCCTCAACAGCCTGCTTGGCTGGCTCTGGCTGATCGCAGCGTCTCGAGAATTCGATATGGGCGGTTGTGCCCTTCTGGTACTCACTCTCGATCCAGATCCGGCCCTTATGCATCTCGATGATGCCCTTGACGATGACGAGGCCGAGTCCTGTTCCTGCTTCTGAGCGAGTCTCGGCGTTGTCGGCCCGGAAGAACGAGGTGAACAGCTGCTTCTGATCCTCTTCCGAGATGCCGATTCCACGGTCTGCGATCGCCACGTGAATCTTCTCGGCATCTGCCTCCATTGAGACGGTGATCTCCGTCTCCTCAGGCGAGTACTTGGAGGCGTTGCTCATCAGGTTCGATATGACCTGCGCGATCCTGTCCCGGTCGGCCTGGCATGTCACCAGTTCTTCCGGCATCTCTATCCGCACCGTCTGCCGCTTCTCCTCTAGCAGAGGGCCAAAGCTCTCTTCCAGCTCATCGATCACGCGGTTCATATCGAACTCGGATATATCGAGCTTGAGCGCGCCGGACTCGATTCTCGACACGTCCAGCAGATCTCCAATGAGCAGTGAGAGGCGCCTGCCGTTTCGGCGGATCACGTCGATCCTTGAGAGATCCTTCTCTTCGAGATTGCCCCTCTTGTTGCCCTTCAGGATGTCGGCGAAGGCCATCATGCTGGTCAGAGGCGTCCGGAGCTCATGCGAGACCATAGAGAGGAAGGCTATCTTGGCATCGTTGATGCGCTGCAGCTCCCGGTTCTCTGCATTGAGCCTTGCCCGCTCTTCCCGCTCCTCGGCCAGCAGCAGCGCCTGCTCATACAGCAACGAGTTGGCCACAGCGTTTGTGACCTGCGCGCCGATTCGCTGAGCAAGCTCGAGGTCTTCGGGTGAGTACGCCTTGTCCGAGCAGGACATGATGTTCAGCGTCCCGATCACCTGCTCTTTGCTGATGAGCGGAACTGCGATCATCGACCTGATGCCGGCGGCGACGGCAGATTGAGCCGTCGGCGTGTTCGAAGACTCGCCGAGAAGCAGATCGACGATGTCGCCGCGTCGGAAGTTCACGGTTGTCCGGAAGTGGGCGTCAGACAGCGGCATCGATTCGTGAGTGACCGATCCGTCGATGGCCAGTCCCTCGATGTGCGCCACCTCGAACGTCTTCTGCTCTTCCTTGATGCGCGTTATCTCAACGCGGTCGGCAGATAGCAGCGCGCGAACCTGGTGAGAGCACCGGGCGAGCACGTCTTCGATCTCCAGCGTTGAGCCGACGACCCGTGCTAGTTCTGCGACTGCGGCGCGCTCATCAGCCTCGCGCCTTGTATTGGCGTAGAGCCGCGCGTTCTCAACAGCTATAGATGCCTGATCAGCGGCGGCGGCGAGGAAGCTCTTATCCTCCGAGTTGTAGTCGGCGCCAACCAGCCGTTCTCCGAGGACGATGACGCCTGTCAGCTTGCCGCCAACGTCCATCGCCACGAACATCCTTGCGCCGAGCGTCTTCAGATACCGTTGCTCGGCATCATCACCGGCCTGCTCGCCAGAGGCTCCTTCGAGATCTCCGAGCTCGCTCATGGTCGATATCGCACGGCTGCGGCGGAGCGACGAGATCACGACACCCCTGCGCGGCAGCTCAAGCGGCACATCAAGCGGGGTTGTCGAGGCCATCGAAAGGAAAGCGGCCCGGTTGTCGTCAGGCAGAGCGATGGCGACCCAGTCGGCCTGCACCGTCTTGCGCACAGTCTCAGCGATTCCGTTCGCAACCGCCTTGAAGTCTGTGATGTCCTTGGTCAGTTCATTAAGCCTGGCCAGCCCGGATACTCGATCACCGCGCTCTCTGAAGAACATGCGGTCAACCGCGGCCTGGAGTCGCTCGATAGCAGGCTGCATGATGACGCCGACGAGCACAATCGCTCCAACCGCGGTCATCACAAGCGCCGGTGTGCTCAGGCTGCCTGCGAGCAGGAAGACGACTGCAAATGCGGCGCCATAGATTGCGAACAGGGCCGAGCTGACGGCGGAGTAAGCAAGTCCCCGGCGCAGAACTAGCCGCAGTTCCATGAGCCTGTACCTGGTGAGTCCCCATGTGGCGAGGGCGACGAAGAACAGGTTTCCGACGATGCCCATCGGATAGATGTCCAGCCCAAGCGATGGGATGAAGTCAGATGTGCCACCAAGCACAAGGGCGATGATGCCGAGCCGCAGCAGGTTGAGCTGCTTGCGCGTGCGCTCATCGGTCGCCGTGCGCCTCACACGTGTCAGTCGGACATACGCTGCGAAGATGGGCGGGTACGCGGCGATGAGGACGATCGGGAACGCCCAGCCGATCGCAGGTGCGAATCCGTAGGACTTGACTTCAAGGCCCGGAGAGACCTGGTTCGTCATGGACAGCACGCCGATGCGGTGGCGAGCAGATAGAAGCCGGTGAGGACGCGGTTTCTGCCGGTCTCTTCGGTGTACCGCAGGACAAAGTGGTAGAAGAAGATGCTGGCGAACGGAATCACCGCCAGCGCGATCTTCTCCCTGGTGAAGCCGAGCGTCTCATCGGGGAATGCGTCACGCATGCCGAAGATGGCGATTCCCCAGCCTGCCATCGCCAGCAGGAACAGGGTGAACAGCCGGTTGACGCGATTCGAAGGATCGCTTGCAACGACAATGTTCGCCAGGAACAGACTCATGGCGAACTGTACGAACGGCAGGGCTATGTAGATAGCGTTCATGCCTGTACCGTCATGCGGCCTGCACCTCTCCATCGGGGTGCGAACTCAGTGCCAGAAGCTGGTCAACCGTTTCCTGCGGAGCGTTGACGCGCTGCGGCCTCCTGGCCAGCAACTCGTCGCCGGAGATACGACGCTCTTCGTAGAAGGCGCTGAAGGTGCCGGGGTTCAGCACCGTCACACGCAACGGACTCAGGCCCAGCATGCCAACGAGGTCTGCATATAGCGGATCGTTCTTCTGGAGCGAGGCGTGGATCTTGTCTTCGACCCCTTCCGGATCGCTTCCCGGTCCAAGCTCCGCGTAGACATGCAAGGTGGGATCGTTTGACTCGGTCTCACGCCTGACGATCCAATCGACCACTCCAACGCCTGAAGCTGAGACCGCTTTCCAGATAGTTGATTCATCAATGCGGGTGAATCCGCCGATGTCGAGCCGGTCATCGGTTCTGCCAACGTGGACGATGTCCGGTCCGTAGCCGAGCTGTCCCGACTCTGACCTGACGAGGTGACCGGTCCTGTAGCGGACGAACGGCATTCCATAGAAGCTCGTGATCACGATCTCGTAGCGGTTGCCCGGTGTCACATCTGGCAGGAGTGTCGTCTGAGGCGTGTACTTAGGATCGTTCCTTAGCGCCTCGATCTCCGACTCAGGCATGAACTCGAAGAAGCACGTCTCCGGGTTGATAGCTATGGCTGCATCCGGGTCGTACTGCAGACCCATGACACCGCTCTCGGTCGCTGCGTACATCTCGAACGGAGTGCTGCCCCAGTCACTGGCGATCTGGTCTGTGTAGTGCCTGGTGTCGAGACCCCAGCCAATCACAGCCTTTGGCTTCCACAGATCGCGTGGCAGCATCGATCGGCCGCTGATCTTCGCCCGGGCTTTGGCCGCCGCATAACGTGCTGCTGCACGGATGCCAACGGATGAGCCTCCGGAGTTGCCGCCTGACGAGAGACCACTGGCGAATCGCTGGCTGATCCGTCTCAGCACGCTGGTCATCGAGATGAGGATGTCGACTCCAGACGAAAGCGCCTGCCGGAACTCTGCATGAATACGCTCTTCGAACTCCATGTCCTCGGCGATCTCAGGCGGAATGAGCGCTCGCAGGCCGAATCGCTCAACTAGCTCAAATGCGGCGATTCCCGCGAGGTACGGGCGAGGCGGCACGTTGTAGACAACTCGAGCGCCGGGCTTGATGGCGTTCTGCTGTCTCGCTGACCGGGCTGCGAGGCCGATCGATCCCATCAGGCTGTCGGCAAACACACTGAGCGCCTGCTCGGTATATGGAATCCACTTCTCCTGCCCCGCGCCATACATCGTGTAGGCCCAGGTGTAGTCACGCCCGCCTGATGAGTGCCTGAGTTCCTTCAAGGGCTCTGCGTAGTCCTCGATGGTCGTCAGTGGAACGGTGCGCATGAACTCGGATACGGAAGCGGGCGCGACTCCGCCAAGCAGCGTTCCAGCTACCGGCGCTGAGCCTATGGATGCCAGGTGCTCGAGCAGGAGCTTCTCCTGCACTTCGATGAACCGAGACCCGGTGTAGTCGAGGAACCTGAAGCGTTCCGACCAGAAACCGTCGCCATAGGGCTGCGCGCCCCTGGCCATGCCAAGTTTGGAAATGATGTCGAATATCCTCGCTGCCGCCGCGCCCGGCGACACAACCGCTGTCGATCTGCAGAGTCGGACTGTTTACAACACGGCGGGCACACGTTGACTGTGTCCAACCTATTGCCAGTACCACTGGATCGAATCGGGAGAACCCGCAACTCCATTTCGTTCGTGGTGAGACCTTTGGCTCATAGATTGCACACCGTCTCCACATGAAAGGCCGCCCGGCAAGCAAACGCAGCCCAACCTAGAGTGGGTTCGTCAGGCGAACGGACACATAACGCGGGAGGCCGGGAATGAACTCAGCAGGGATGTCGAGGCGATGGACAAAATTGGGGCTGCCCATCGCCGTAGCAGTGGTGCTGCTGATCGCCACTACGGCGGTTGCGACTGCCAGCTCTTCGAAGGCGATCTGGCAGGGAACCGGAGCCATCCTCTACGCCGGTCCGTCGGTCGACCCTTCAACACCGACGACCACCAAGTCGGAGTTCAGGATCAGCGAGAACGGACGCATCCGCTCGGTAAAGGTTCATACCTCGAACGAGCTTGTGATCGGATTGCTGGGCGATGGCATCGGCGGAAGCGCGGTGACCGAATGCAAGGACAGGGACGATGGTGAAACCTGCGATCGTCTGGATGGATTGCTCACCGGCGCACAGGTGACCAGCTTGCACAACTCCACAGTCACCCTGCGAGTCGCTACAGAGCACTCGATACCTGTGCCAGGTATCGGTGATGTGCCTGTCCTGAGCGGCAAGATTCGCGGCAACCTCAATGGAGTCTTCATGATCGGTGATGAGAACGGAGCGGCAGTGGGCACTGCGAAGCTGCGAATCACTCCTGCCAGCACAGGCACCTACGCCTGCTTCCTCGTCATGGACCCCGCTCCAATCCCTTCTACCTCGCTCGATCCCTGTATCGAGAACGCTGGCGGAATGCTGTTCCCTGTTTTGTTCGATGTCCAGGATGTGGGCAGGTTCGATGTGGGAGATGGCAATGGCGCATTATCAGAGATCGAGTCGCTGTCCGGCAGAGTGAAGGTCAACGCCGTGGCGAACCTGCTGGATGGCAACTTTGGCGGTTCGATAGAGGTGGTTCGCTCGGTCGCTAAGTTGAGCGGATCGGAAGAAGAGTCGGAGGAGGAAGAAGACGACGAAGGAGAAGACGACTAGCCCTCAAGTGAGCCGGTTCGCGGCCATCGGTCTGCGGACGATAGACTGCTGCTGAATCTCAAGCAGACCAGCCAGCAGGAGCTTCAGATGAAGCCGAACCCGATCCGTGCCGCCGTGTCCGAAGGACGTGCCCAATGGGGCACCTGGGTGAACATGGCCCGCAACCCCGCGATACTGCCACTCCTCAAGGCGGCAGGCCTCGACTTCGCTCGCGTGGACATGGAGCACGCCTCCCCTTCCATCGAGACTGTGGCGAACATGGCGCTGCTTGCGAGGGCGCTCGACTTTCCCATCGTGGTCCGACCGCCCGACGGCAACAGGGAGTGGATCACGCGGCTGCTGGACATGGGTGTCTGGAACATCCACTGTCCGCAGGTGGAAACGGCGGAGC
>JANQIZ010000387.1 GCA_028281895.1 Dehalococcoidia bacterium | reverse complement strand
GACGGCAACAAGCTTGCCGCAAGCGGAACGATGCAGCCGGTGGACTGGGAGCTGGACGACGCTAACCTCGATGAGGCCAACAGGCTTCTTGGCCTGGCTGGATTCCCAGAACAGGGCCGAGGCGATGCGTTTGGTCCGCTGACTCTGCAGGCCTACGCTGCTGAAGCTGGTCCTGTTGGTCTTGAGGTTGCGGACGCCATCATGTCCGACTGGGCCCGACTCGGTATTACGATCGAGGGTCTGATCGAGGACTACGGTGGTGTTATCAGCCCACGCATGCGCATGAGGACACAGTTCCTCCCTGTGCTGAAGAACGCTGACGTTCACTCCAACGTTTACCCGTTGGACTGGCCGCTGCCGCTTGTCGACACCTCTTCCAGCCGCCCAGGCTGGGGTGCCGGCTTCGAATCCCCGGCTGGAGCCCGCTGGCTCTTCGAGATGTTTGCCGAGCGTGACAAGTCTGTCCGCGAGCGCATGCACCTCGACTGGGTTGACTACAGCATGTACTGGGTACAGTACGCTGGAGTCTTCCAGGTGCCGAAGGGCATTGTGGTCAACGACCGCATTAAGTCCTGGAATGGTCGACAGCAGCACTACTCGAACGTTTCCGGTAACCCCGAGTTCATCGTTCTGAACTAGGTGTTTCTGGGACGGTCAACGTAGACAGTTGATCGATGGGGCGGGGCCTGGCAACAGGCCCCGCCCCAAACAACTAAAAGGGCATTTCATGGCTTGCCGTTACAGGCAAGCCGACCGCTGGCAACTTGGGCCGTTAGTTCTCACTACTTCATCTCTCTCCGATATATCGCACGTCTCGGAGGCACATAGCCTCCGAATCGAGGACAGTGGTCCCCAGTTCCAAAGGGCAGTCAGGATAAGACTCTGCAATGACCAAGTTTCTAGTAGGTAGATTCCTTTCATCTCTCGTGTCCGTCGTTGGCGCCACGATTGCAGTGTTTGTCCTCGTTCAGTTCCACAACGACCCGCGCCAACTGTTTGTGCCTGATTCCGGCTTCGGTATGACACAGGAGCAGTGGGACAGGCTTGGTGACCGGCTGGGATTCAACGACCCGCTGCCGATTCAGTATCTGAAATGGATAGGAAAGACGCTCCGAGGTGACCTCGGTGTCTCGCTTGCCCGTGACCGCGCCGTGACTGAACTCTTGCGCGGTAAGATCGGCGCTACCGTGCAATTGGCTGTCGGTGGCTGGATATTTGCGATCTTATTAGGCGTCCCAACAGGCGTTGTGGCGGCGGTTAAACGAGGCTCGACGTGGGACTATATAGCGCGAGGCGCAGCTATCGTCGGACAGGGCGCGCCACCGTTCGTCACAGGCCTTGTGCTCATATGGATCTTCTCTGTCTGGCTTGATGGCACACCACTCCAGTTACCCTCTGGCGGAAGATCACCCACATTCCAGTTCGAAGAGTTCATCTTGCCGTGTGTGGCCCTGGGATGGGGCGCGGCCGCTGGATTGATGAGGCTCACACGCTCAGCCATGTTGGAGGTTCTCGATTCGGAGTACGTTCGACTGGCCAGGGCGAAGGGTGTTGGATGGAACAAAGTCATCTACAAGCATGCTCTCCGGAACGCGCTTATCGCCCCTGTGACGTCAGCACTGCTGATCTTCGCTAACTGGCTGAATGGTGCGCTGGTAGTTGAGATCGTGTTCGCCTGGCCAGGTATCGGCTTCGACGCTCTGTTCCAGGCGGTGAACAACAACGACTTCCCACTGTTAATGGGAACTGTGTTCATCTTCATTCTGATCTTCCTGGTGTTCGCGACGTTATCGGACATCGCTTATACGATCATTGATCCGCGAGTGCGGTTGGGTTAAGGGAGATCATTCATGGCAACCGCACAGGAAGTTCAACAACCAGAGCTCGTCAAACCAGTATCCCGCCGAGGGAGCGGTGTGTCGGGGCTGTTCGGCTACAGCTGGTATCTCGTTCGCCGATATCCGGTACTCCCAGTCTTTATTCTCTTCTGGCTGGTACTGGCCGCTATCGCGGGACCGTGGTTCTCACCGTATGACCGCGACATTGGCATCATTGAGGATCGACATCTCAGGCCATTTAGCTTCGGCGCGATGGATATTGACCGGGAGACCGGTCTGGAAGTCCGGCCGGATAACCAGAAGAATACGTTCCCTCACAGTCTGTGGCCGGATGCGTACCATCTGCTCGGATCGGACCATGTAGGCAGAGACATGTTCACCAGGATCTTGCATGGATCTCGGATTTCGGTCCAGGTGGTGGCTATCTCGCTGCTTTCAGGAATGTTAGTTGGCGTCTCGTTAGGAGTAATCGCCGGTTATTACGGTGGAGTGTTAGACGAGCTAGTAACGCGATTCGTGGACATATGGAACGCTCTGCCGTTCCTGATGGTCGCGCTGGTTGTGACGCTTGTGTTCGGTCGAAGTCTGACTGTGTTGTTCTTCGTCTTAGCGCTCATTGCATGGGCGGGATTCGTGCGTGTCATCAGATCACAGATCCTGATCCTGCGTGAGATGGACTACGTGGCTTCTGCGCGTATTAACGGCGCCAGCGACTTCAGGATCATGTTCAGACACCTGCTTCCGGGTGTTATGAACACGGCCATTGTGGTGGCGACACTGAACACCAGTGGGCTGATCCTGTCGGAGTCGGTGCTGTCGTTCGTCGGCGCGGGAATTCAGCCGCCAATCCCGGCATGGGGTGTCATGACCAACCAGGGCCGGGACTACCTGTCGGTGGCACCACACGAAGTGCTCGTGCCGGGTGGAGCTATCTTCGTCACGGTGATAGCTCTGAACTTCCTCGGCGACTGGCTGCGTGACCGCCTCGACCCAAGGCTGCGGCAGGTCGACTAAGAGCCCCGAGCGAGTTCCAGTAATTCGAGATAGGCCGCTCGCTTCAATGTGAGCGGCCTATCTGTTTGTTTGGCGATCGCATACTTCTTAAGGAGCAACGATGGCGGCGGAACCCGCACGGGCAGTTCGGTGAACCTAGAAAGACCTGCCACGTGCGCACTGTTCAAAGTCGCCTTCCTGATCAAACAGGGCCATAGCACAAGGTGTTGCATGCGAACGGCAGCTCAAGCCTCTTGCTGTGAACACTGATTTGTAGCGGCAGCATTCCTCACCGCACCATGGCACCGTGCTGCAAGGCGCTGATTTAGCCCTCAGCGCCAATGCCTGGAAAGCGTGACAGGGTGGCCTCTATCTGAATCAGAGGCACATAGGCCGCACCGCAAGGCCCTCATCAAAGTGAAAAGCCCTGCATGCCTTAAGGCCGTGCCTGACTGCTCAAGGCACGGCCTCCTTCATTCTCTTAATCAGACGCGAAGCGGCCCGAGGCCAAAGACTCGAGCCGCTTCATATGATCGATTTTGAAAGGCTACTGGCTTCTTGAGCCAGGGAAGATCGAACTTACTCCACTACGCAGACAGCACCTTCACCAGAGTCACCAGAGAAGAGCGAAGCGTAACGGTGGCATCCTGGAATCGTGAAGGTGTGTGAGAACCGGGCCGGCTCCGTGGAGAAGGTGCCCTTGCTCATAGCGCCGGAATTCCACTGTTCTGCTTCGCCGTCCATGCTGGCTGAGGAACTTGCAGATCTTCGCGGATTCTCCCACAAAACCGTGGTGCCAACCTTGACCGTTATGATTTCCGGTGTGAATGCACCTTGATCGCCGATCTGAACAGTCGGATTGTCGGCATCCGTAAGCACCGGTCCATCCGTCGGTACCTCGATCACCACTTCAGTGGGAGTAGGAGTCGGTGATGCAAAGGAAAGAGCCGTCGAGGTGGCCGCAACTGCGGTCTGCGCTCGTGCGGCAAGGCTGCCCTCACCCACGGTGATTCGGCCTTCAGTGTCAATTGAGCCACCGGCGGCGATAGTCGCAGATGCGGCGATCTGAGTGTTCTCGAGTCGGTTAATCGCCTGCTGAGTAGCGATCACGTTCTCCGTGCTCTCACCACAGGCAACTGCAATCAGCGTCACAATAAGCGAGATGGCTACTACGCTGAACGTCTTGGTTTTCAGGGTCATATAAATCCCTCTCCAGTAGGGCTGTTCACTGGGCCCCGGTCTACGTTAAACGTTCCTCGTTGAGATCGGGTTCTCTTGAACGGCCACGTACTTTCCGGCTGCTGCGAGAGTCTAACATGTCAGTGATCGTTAACGGGCACTCGATACCGTTCGATCAATTAGGGTGTATCCGAGCCATTCGACGGCAGTTCAGCACACTTCCTGAGATCGATTTCCGCGTGACCAGGGCAACCTCACGACAGCCAGGCCGCCTGCAAGCGTTACGACCGCTGCGACTGTGAGCACGAATCCATATGCGTCCAGGAACTGTTCCGGCGATGTCTGCGCTGTGCTCAACCCCTCTCGCCAGGTGAGGATCGACGTCATCACAGCGATCGAGGCCACGGTTCCAAGAGTCTGCGCCACCGCCAGCGCGCCTGATGCAGAGCCCGAGAACTGCGGCGGGATCCTGCGCATCGTCAGCGAATAGACCGCAGCCTGATGGACCCCGAATCCAAGGCCCATCACTGCCGCTGCGAACGCCACAGCCCCAATAGGTGAATCACCGGTCATCAAGCCGATGATCCAGAGCCCTGCGGCGGAAACCATTGCTCCAGTGAGAGTTACTTTGCGATCTCCTGCGTGGTCCGCCAGCCACCCACCTGCGCTCGATCCTGCAAGCGTAGCGCCCGCCATGATCGCCAGCAGCGCTCCCAGAGCGATCGTACTGCGGCCCAGAACGTCAGGCACAAAGAACGGGAAGAGGAACCACATCACGAAAGTCCCTGTCGTCACGATAAGATTCGAGGTCACACCGATCCGGAACACAGATGAGGACAGCAGTCCCGTCGGGAATACAGGGCTCAGTGAACGCCGGTGCGTCCAGATCAGGATCGAGCCGATAGCCAGTGAGGCCGCGTAGAGAACTACTGGCCTGAGGCCGAACCACCCATCGAGCCGTGCGAACGAAAGAGCGAGAACTAGGACGGACAGGAAGAGAAAGGTTGCGACAGCCGTGTTCCAGTCAAGCCTCGAACCGCCCTGCCGCCTGACCTCCCTGATTCCCACGACCGCGAGGATGAATGTCAGGACGCCGATGGGAATCCTTGCCCAGAAGATCGCTTCCCATCCGACGTTCAGCGTGAGCCATCCACCCCCGAGTGTTCCCGCCATCTGTCCTGCGCCCATCGCTGCCAGTGTGAAACCGAGAGCTGTTCCGCGCCTTTCAGGACCGAAAGCTCTGGCAACAACCGCAGGTCCTACCGTAAACAGGATGGCGACGCCGATTCCCTGCGGCACTCGCATACCCACTATCGGGGCCAGCGATCCCTGCAATGAGATGATTGCCACAGAGACCGTGTAGAGGACCACGCCTGCGAGCAGGACACGGCGCAGGCCGATCGTATCTGCGAGCCGTCCCACGACAAGCCCCGTGCCACTGCGAGAGGCGTGGTAGATGATGATGATCCACTGAACGGATATGAGAGTCTCGTTCAGTGAGTCTCTGAAGACAGGCAGAGAGACGTTGATCGAGAAGTCGAGTGCTGCGAGGAACAGCGCCGCGCCACCGGCCGCCACAGCCAGCATGCGCCTGTCAATGGCGCCAGAGGTCTCAGACGCGTCGGCCTGCTGTGCGATATCGGAGATCTAGCCGCCCCCTACAGGACGGACGATCTCGACTGTGTCACCGTCTTGCAGATGAATCTCTGACAGCTCTTCACGGCGCAGCACGTTCCCGTTGACCGCCACGGCGAGCGATCGGCCCGCAAGACCCTTCGCCTCGAGATAGGTCTCTATGCTCTGGCCAGGCTCGATCTCGGTGTCCTTGCCATTTATGCGTACTGTGATCATCTGCTGTTCGATTCGCCGTTCTCGATGCCGAGATCTGTTGCCAGCTCCCTTGCTGCCAGTTCAGGGTGCTCGCTGCCAATTATCGCGCCGATCACTGCTGCGCCACTCGCCCCTGCCGCTACGACGCTGGCCGCATTCCCGGCATCAATCCCGCCGATCGCAATCGTTGGAATGGCTACGGAACTGGTGGTTTCGGCGATTAGCTCAACCCCTCCTATCGCACCGCCAGGATGCGAGGCTGATGGGAAGATCGTTCCGGCTATGACGTAGTCAGCTCCAGACTCGGCAGCAAGCATCGCCGCTCTGACGCTGTGAACCGATCTGCCGACAAGCAGATCGGCTCCGGACCCCGTGTCGACCATCTGGGCAGATTCCGGCAGATGAACTCCGTCAGCATCCACTTCAAGCGCGATATCCGCTGGACCGTTAACGACGACAAGCGCACGCCCGGCGACCGCCTTGACTATCTGCGATGCCAGGCTGGCTTTCTGGCCGCTCTCAAGGTGATGTGCGCGGACCTGAACCATGTTGACCCCGCCCCTTACCGCGTCATCAACACAGCGAATCAGCGCTGCTTCGCTACCGGCGCGCTCGACATCGGTCACCAGGCACAGGATGCGTTCTGGCAGCGGTTTCATGGCCCTGTCTAGCTCGATGATCCAGCGGTCATCGGGACGCCTTCAGTGGGGCTGCTGGGGATAGCCGTCTCCCGGGTTGGGATGCGCCCTGCGAGATAGGCTTTGCGGCCTGCCTGGACACCCAGCTTGAACGCCTCGCCCATCTGGCCGGGATTCTCGGCCTGTGCGATCGCCGTGTTCACCAGCACGGCATCCGCGCCAAGCTCCATCACTGAAGCCGCCTCAGACGGAACGCCAAGACCGGCATCGACTACGACAGGCACGCTCGCCTGCTCGATGATTATCTGTATCTCCTCAGTGGTCAGAACGCCTCTCCCTGAGCCTATGGGCGACCCGAGTGGCATGACCGTTGCGCAGCCGATGTCTTCAAGGCGGGATGCGAGCACAGGGTCGGCGTGAATGTAAGGCAGGACGGTGAACCCGTCGTCTATCAGGGTCTTTGCCGCCTCGAACGTGCCGACGGGGTCAGGCAGGAGGAACTTGGGATCGGGGATCACCTCCAGCTTCACCCAGTCCGATCCTGTCACCTCGCGAGCCAGCTTCGCAGTCCAGACCGCCTCTTCGGCTGTCTTGCTGCCCGCAGTGTTCGGCAGGATCTGGTACCTGTCCCAGTCGATCTCATCAAGCAGAGTCTTCTCATTAGGGTCGTCAAGGTTCAGGCGTCCGATCGCCACCGTGATGATCTGTGTCTGCGATGCTTCGATCGCCGCTGCCAGATCAGCGCTCGATCTGTGCTTGCCAGTGCCGGTCATGAGCCGCGATTCGAATGTCTTGCCTGCGATTACCAGTTCGTCGCTCACGCTGTGCCACCTTTCGAACGTCGATCGTTTCCCTGCCTGTTGGAAACGAAAAGTGCGCTGCCAACCGGGTAGCTGGCAGCGCACCTGAGATGCGGTCTCGCTCCCTACGCTGGCATTATCCAGATCAGGTTCCAGGGTCGGCGGCCTATGCCACCCTCTCAGCCCGGCGCCGGGCTCCCCTTTCCGCAACTGTAGGCTCGTTAGCAGGCACAGTCAATTCCAGCGATGAGTTGCTGATTGCCCGCTGCCGGCCAGACTGGAGGTATACCATCGCAAGCCTTACATCGATTCACCAACAGGCCTCGACTGTAGCAATGGAGAGAAGAGATGGGTCACAGGATCATCTACTTCGGTGAGCCTTCAGGAGCCCGCACGAAGCGGGCGGCCGAACTGGCTCCGGCAGACCTTGATGTTGGGTTCGTGGACCCTGAATCCTCGCCAGACGTCCGTGAAGCAGGTCTCCGAGATGCAGAGGCGCTCATAACAAACGGACTGCTCTGGACCGAGGAAGACATCGCTAAGATGCCCCGGCTCAAGTTGCTGCAGTTGATGAGCGCTGGCTTCAACACACTCGATGTACCTCGCATCCGCGAGCTGGGAGTCGAGGTCTGCAACAACTCTCCCGCCATCTCGAACTCGGTCGCCGAGCACGCCATCTCTCTGATGATGCTCGTCTACAAGCGGCTTGAGCAGGGCATAGCGGGAGTGAAGGATGGAGCCTGGCAGGACCATGCGAAGGACGGGAGTTACGGAACCCTCTACGAGCTCGCCGAGCGCACAGTCGGCATCGTCGGTCTCGGGAACATCGGATCGAAGGTGGCGAAGCGCCTGACCGGTTTCGATACGACTACGCTCTATTGCGATGTGCGCGAGGTCGATCCGGAGCGCGAGCAGTCGCTTAACGTGGAGCGTGTCTCCTTCGACGAGCTTCTTGAGCGAAGCGACATCGTGACGGTGCATGTGCCTCTCAACTCCCAGACCACGAAGATGTTCTCCACTCGCGAGTTCGCAGCAATGAAGGACTCGGCGGTGTTCATCAACACTTGCCGCGGGCCAGTGCAGGACGAAGCGGCGCTCATCAAGGCGCTCCAGGATGGCGAGATCGCTGCCGCAGGGCTGGATGTGTTCGAGGAAGAGCCAACACCGCTCGATAACCCGTTGTTGCACATGGAGAATGTTGTCGTCACGCCGCATCTCGCAGGCTCAACGCAGGAACGCGTCGACCGTGCGCTGGTGTTCTCTTTCGAGAACGCCCGGCGTGTCCTCAACGGTGAAACGCCTCAGAACATCGTGGAGTTGCTGGACTGAGAGCCGAAGCCATGCGTCCAGCCGCGCTGCTTATCGATCTCGATGGGACGCTGCTCGACTCGAATGACTGGATCTCAGAACCGGATATCGAAGCGATCCGGCGCGCTGCAGAGGTGATTCCGGTGGCCATCGCATCGGGCCGGGTACCTGAGGACGTCGGCCACTTTGCTCGACTCCTAGGCCTCAGTTCTCCGCAGGTTTGCGATAACGGCGCCAGGCTGTTCGATCCACTGCGAGGCCGCACTCTGTCCCGGCTGCCGATACATAGCGATGATGCTCGCATGATCGTAGAGAGAATCCAGGATGCCGGTCTGAAGTTCTTCGCTGTAGATTCCGGACGGGTTGCGAGAAGCTACGCGGAGTTCACGGAATGGCAGGTCACAGTCATCACCTGCGCCGTTTCGGACCGGGACGCTGCAGAGAGCATGGCGCAGGAGCATTCCGGGAACGGGGTGACTGCGATGGGCTCCAGAGGGTCGAGAGACGAGTGGTACGTCAACTACACGCACGCCGAGGCGCACAAAGGCTACGGCGCTGCCCGCTTTAGCGAATCTGTCGGCGTTGACCTCAGCGATGTGATGGCGATAGGTGACGGCCTGAACGACCGGGAGCTGTTCCAGGCGGTCGGACTACCGGTGGCGATGGGACACGCACCTGATCACATCAAGGCCCTGGCAGAACACGTCACAGCGCCGCTGGAAGAGCATGGCGTGGCCAGGGCTATAGAGCGATTCGTGCTAACGGGATGACCTGACCGCTGGGCTAGGTCTCTTTCGAGTCTGCAGAGTTGTCGCTGGCCGCCGCGCCGGTTTCGTCGTCACGGCTCCTGCGGCGACGCAGCACCCTCACGCCTGCGGTCATGGCTGATCTCCATGAAGCCAGCTCGCTCCGCACCGCCTGCCTGATCCGGCTTCCGTATTCGCCGAAATTCCGGAACTTCCTGTGCCTTCGACGCACGAGCGTCCTTCGGTGCGTGCCTCGAA
>JANQIZ010000370.1 GCA_028281895.1 Dehalococcoidia bacterium | reverse complement strand
CCAGGAAGCGGTGCCAACGGGCATCTGCGCGCACCTCACAGAGAAGGACTGGATCGGGTCGACGCATCGTGGCCACGGCCACTGCATCGCTAAAGGCCTTGAGACAGACCGCATGATGGCCGAGATCATGGGGCGTGCGACTGGCCAGTGCAAGGGCAAGGGCGGCTCGATGCACATCGCAGATTTTTCCAAGGGAATGCTTGGCGCCAACGCAATCGTCGGCGCATCGGTTCCGCTGGCTGTCGGCGCTGCTCTCACAGCCAAGTACAAAGGAAAAGAGAGCGAGTCTGTCGGTGTTTCCTTCTTCGGTGACGGCGCCACTTCGCAGGGCGTTGTCCACGAATCGATGAACCTCGCAGCTATCTGGAAGCTGCCAGTGATATTCGCCTGCGAGAACAACGGCTATGCCGAGGCGACTCCCGCGTGGTACGCCGTTTCCACCGAGGACATCGCATCTCGCGCAGAGGGTTATGGCATCCCTGGAATCACGGTTGATGGAATGGATGTGTTCGCCGTCTATGATGCCGCGGAGCAGGCAATCGCAAGGGCGCGCAAAGGAGATGGTCCGACGCTGCTCGACCTTAAGACTTACCGCTACCACGGCCACTTCCATGCAGACGATCCGAAGAAATACAGAAAGCCCGAAGAAGAGGCTCACTACAAGGAAAGGGACTGCCTGAAGCGGTTCGAGGATCAAGTCACGGGGCAAGGCCTGATGAAGGCAAAAGAGTTGTCAGGCATTCGTGACGCCATTGAGCAGGAGATGGAGCACGCCGTCGAGTTCGCGCTCAACAGCCCCATGCCCGAGAAGTCCGAACTCTACTCGGATGTCTATGTCGACTACTCAAACCCGGTAACCGGTCTGCGCTAGACGCACGATCATCGCTGTTAGAACCCCGCCAGACAGGAAACGACTCCTAATGACCACGACTGACAATCCTCCCACCAGCGCCTCAAGCGGTCTTGGACCCGGCTACGATGTCGCGGGCCAGGAGATGCGCTACCGCGATGCCTTCAACAAGACCCTCCGCGATGAGCTCAATCACGACGCTGATGTGTTTGTGATGGGCGAGGACATCTCAGGCGGGTTCGACAAAGAGACCAAGGAGCCTCTCGACGCGTGGGGCGGCCCTTTCGCTGCCACGAAAGGTCTTGTCCAGGATTTCGGCCCAGAGAGGATTCGGGACGCGCCCATCTCCGAAGCGGGGTTTGTTGGCGCGGCCGTCGGCGCTGCGCTGACCGGTCTTCGCCCAGTCGTTGACCTGATGTACTTCGACTTCGTGACCGTTGCGTTCGACCAGCTGCTCTCGAACGCGGCAAAGTCGCGCTACATGTTCGCCGGCCAGACCAAGGTTCCTTTGACACTGTTCGCTCGCTCTGGCGCTGGAACCGGGCACGCCGCCCAGCACTCAGAGAGCTTCTACTCGATGCTGGCGCACATCCCTGGGCTGAAGGTCGTCGTGCCGTCAGATCCTTACTCGTGCCGGGGACTTCTCGCCGCCGCTATTCGAGATGACGATCCAGTCTTCCTTGTCAACGACAAGAAGCTGATCAACATGACCGGATTTGTCCCTGACGAATCGTTCACGATCGAGCTTGGCAAAGGCAGGTACCTGAGGCGCGGCTCCGATGTGACGCTTGTTGGAATGTCGTACACATCTGTGGTCTGCCAGGAAGCTGCGGCGAAGCTGGCCGAGCAGGGCATCGATGCCGAGGTTGTGGACATGATGTCTCTGTCACCATTCGACGAGGACATCCTGATCGAGTCTGTCCAGAAGACCAACCGGGTTGTAGTTGTAGATGAAGACACGCCGCGGGCAAGCATGGCATCAGAGTTCGCTGCCGTGATCGCGGACAAGGCGTTCGACTACCTCGATGCTCCGGTGAAGCGAGTGACCGCTCCTCACACGCCGGTTCCGTACAACCGCGATCTTGAGCAGGCGTTCATGCCGAATCCAGACGATGTGGTCGGCACGGTGATGACGATGCTTGGCAAGTAGCTCGCATCCATTGATAGCTGATTGCAAGAGAGCCGGACGCAACAGCGTCCGGCTCTCTTCTGTAAGTCGAGAAAAACTCGAATCAGCGACTAGCCATGGCTATGCCCGTGATCCATGGCATCGCCGCTACCTTCCTGTTTGTCTGCAGAGTCGCCGCCTTTGGTCACGTGAACCGTAGTAGTGGCCTCTACAACCTTGCCGTCGATCATGTAGTCGGAGTGATCGTTGGCGTTTAGCGTGACGCGGATCTCGTGCTCACCTTCAGGCAGCTTCCCCAGGTGAATCGCATCCCCGTACACCCTGCCGATCTTCTCTCCGCCAACGTAGACGTGCATGTGGCCTTCACCGGGCACGTGGTCACCGTTCACGTTTTCAGGCGTCACGGTGAATCCGGAGTAGGTTATGAATACGTTGGCGCCTGAGGCTGCGTCAGCCTCGGCCCTCACGTCGACACTCATCCCAAGAGGCGCTTCGGTGCCGCCATCCATGTGTGAATGGCCATGCATGTGCCCCTCACCAGGCTCTGGAATCGTGATCGTCTGACTGGCGATCACTGGCGCTCCTCCTGATGTGTAGTCGGCATGCGTGTTGGCGTTCAGCGTCACCACGATCTCGTGCTCTCCTGGCTCAAGACCACCGAGGTGATACCAGGGCGAGTAGACACGGCCAATTTTCACTCCATCAACGTAGATATGAGCATGGCCTTCGCCATCCACATGATCCATGTTGACGCTCTCCGGAGCGAATTCGAACCCGGTTGGAATGATCCGGACATTGGCTCCGCTCATCTCATCGACCGTCACTTCGAGGTCAACCGATATGCCTTCGGACTCGACAGGACCATGCTCGTGTGAGCTGTGGTCGTGCGGAGCCTCGGTTGGAGTTGCAGTCGGAGGTGGGGTTGTGGCGGTGGGTTGCGGAGTTGCAGTTGGCTCCGCGGCCGGTTCACTGTCCGAGCCGCATGCAATAGCGGCAATGGCGAACGCGGCCAGAATCACCACCATAAAAGTGGCGCGCGATGTTATTAATTTCAACAAGTCGTTACCTCAGTTGATAAAGGCAGTTGATGCGGCCAGTCCATTCGACGGCCGCTGGATCAATGCAAGATCAAGCTGAGATTCTGGGAGGGCGCTCCAGAGAGCCGGGTGACCACTGATCGGAAACAGCGTCGCGATGGAATGTGACCAGGAGCGATGCTCCTGAGATGTCGACCGAGTCCTGTGCAGGCGAGATGATGACGAGAGCGCTTGCTGCCGAACCTGCGTCCTCAGATGTAAAGATGATGTCGCCAGATTCTGTGTCGGTGATGCTGTGACTGTGAGGCCCAACTACGCCATCGATCACAAGGTGTCCGTGGGACGGGTTCGCTCCGACGAACGCCGGATTAAGAGTTGGCGTGACAATAGGCAGGAGCAGCGCGACAAACGCCAGCGATGCGAGCATCGCCGAGCGGACCGGCCTCCGGATGATTTCCTGCTGTGATTGATTCATGTGCACGCCAGCCATTGCCCGGCTTGAACTCTAGAACTAGTTGGACGCTAGAATCGCCGGGCTGGATTCGTCGTTCAGGCTAATTGTATTCACCTCAGGTCGGCCGCGAGTAGACAAACGTATCGAATTCGGAGACCGGCTCTAAGGTTCCGATACATGCTGGGAGTGCGAAATGTGCAGGAGTATCAAGACCCTCAGACCCCCGTTTGAAGATGCGGTCACAGATGAAGATGTGCGTGCTGCCGCCTTGCAGTACGTTCGCAAGATAAGCGGGTTTCGCAAGCCATCACAGGCGAACTCGCAGGCATTCGACACGGCGGTAGATGAGGTTGCCGCGGCATCGCAGCGCCTGCTGGACACGCTTGTGATCGGCCCCGGCAGGCGCGCCGGCTAAGGTTTCCGAACCGCGGATCGGACCCTCGCGGTGCTAACCTGATGCGTCGATCAATCATGAAGATGTCCGCCTGTTGTACGGCACCAGACAACAGCGCTCAGGCACATATGCCGATGGTGCTGGCAGGAGAACCGTAAGAGCATGGCAAAAGTCACGGGAAGCGATCTGCTCATCAGGGCATTGAAAGCCGAGGGCGTCGACACGCTCTTCGGTATAGCCGGCGATCACATCCTCGACATGCTGGACAGGATGTTCGATGCGGATTTCCGGATGGTCGACTTCAGGCATGAGTCAGGCGCTGTCCATGCTGCTGATTCGTACTCACGCATTCTCCGACGTGGCGCTGTCGCCCTTTCGACCACTCCCGGACATGCCAACGCTGTCCCTGCACTTGCTAACGCTGTTCACTCTGAGGCGCCGGTCATCAACATCTCTGGAGCTGCCGATTCTCCGAACCTTGGCAGAGGAGCCATGCAGGAGTTCGATCAGGTTGGCGTCGCTGCTCCTGTGACCAAGGGTGCCTGGCAGGTGCCTGCTCCTGAGCGGATTCCCGAATACGTGGCACTTGCGTTCCGAACCGCTCTGTCTGGCAGGCAAGGTCCGGTGCATCTCACCATCCCGCACGACTTCCAGGCTGCTGAAGTCGACGAGTCTGTCGCAGAGCGTTACGCACCGCGTGAGCACAGCATTCCTCGCAAGGTGATGGGAGACCCGACGCAGATCACAGCCGCCATCGATCTGCTGAACAACGCCTCTCGTCCGGTGATAATGGCCGGGTCGTCAGCCGGAGCGACTGCGGAGCCGGAGACTGTTCAGAAGCTTGTAGAGACGACTCATATTCCGTTTGTTTCGGAAGATTCGGCGAGAGCTCTGATACCGGACTCGCACGAATACAGCATCGGACTTGGTTACCTGCCGCTTAACCAGGCAGCCCAGCGCGTACGGGATGCAGATGTTGTCCTAATGCTCGGCAAGCGCCTCGACTACACGCTGGGATTTGCCGGAAGCCCGCCTTTTGCGAAAGGCGCGCGGATCATCGTCGTAGATCCATCGCCAGCGGAGATCGGCCGGGCTCGCAGTGTCGAGGTCGGGATCCTAGGCGATCTCGGTCCTGTCGTAGATCAGTTGCTGGACGAGGCGAAGAGCCGCAGCTGGGAAAAGCGGGATGAATGGGTTGATTCACTTAAAGGCGATCATGCCGCATGGCACGAGAGCCTGCATGAGCTCGCCTCAGCATCTGACCCCATTCATCCGATGTTCATCAGCGAGACCTTGCAGAAGTTCATTGATGACGACACTCATCTCACGTTCGATGGAGGCGACTACTGCCACTTCCTTCGAACATCGATTAAGCGGAACCAGCCATACAGATTCCACAACGTATCTAGCTTCGGCATGATCGGGGTTGGCCTGCCGTACGCTTTGGGAGCCCAGGTAGCGCTGCCCGGCAAGAAGGTTGTGCTAGCAGTGGGCGACGGGTCATTCGGCTTCAACGGAATGGAGATCGATACGATGGTCAGGCACGGCCTGCCAGTCAAGGTCGTCCTCGGCAACAACTCGATCTGGGGAATCGACTGGCAGATTCAGAAGGGCCTCTATGGCCGGCCGGTCTGGACCGATCTCTTGCCGACGCGCTACGACCTTGTCGCCAAGGGGCTTGGCGCGCATTCTGAGCACGTGACGAGCTTTGAGCAGCTT
Organism: Dehalococcoidia bacterium; assembly: GCA_028281895.1. Classification (GTDB taxonomy): domain Bacteria; phylum Chloroflexota; class Dehalococcoidia; order Lucifugimonadales; family Lucifugimonadaceae; genus JAJCYX01. Next base: position 4,542 of record JANQIZ010000370.1, on the reverse strand, counting down.
GAGCCTGCGCTGAAGCGTTCTTTCGAGCACAATGGTCCGGCGCTGCTGAACATCGAGATCGCGCAGATCATAAGCCCTGTTGCTGAAGCGGCCATAAGCCGCAAGCTGGGCTCGCACGGCTAGCATCGAAATCACAAACTGGGACCTATTGTTCAGCCAGTGGATGAACTCCCGTCGATCAAGACTGGTAAAGTTCCGACTGGATTTGTGACAGCAAGGTGAACCTGCACAGGAGAGTAGTGCCGGTGGTACAAGAACTAACTAGAACGGCGACAGTCAGCGGAATCGGCATTGACCGGAAAATCAGGCACGGCGACGTACAGGTGCCTGACTTTGACAGGACTCGGTTCGGTGACGTTGGATTCCTGACCGCAATGACCCTGACTCTCCTGGGCAACTACTCCCAGACAGGTCACTTTGGCGGACCGCTTGCCTATACGCCAATGGTTGTGGCTCAGCATCTGCTGGGCCCTGCTGGTGGTGGCCTTAACTACGACTACAGGCGCCCCAAGCACCCTTACTCCGATCGCTTCATGCTGGCAGGCGGGCACAACGCCCCTGTCACATACGCGCTGTGGATGATCATGGGCGAGTCGCTTGCACGAAAGCATGCGCTTACGGGTGACAGTCGATTTGCAGCGGACCCCGAAGCATCGATGCTCTCGATCGATGCCCTGGGCTTCAGGCGTGGCGCGGGCGCGCTGGCCACACTCTTGGCGGACCGTGGACTAACCGATCACCCGCTGTTCGAACAGGCAAAACTTCGCGGTATCCGCGCTCTCTCGGGACACTCCGAGACTACTGACCTCACGAACGATGTGAACGGTGGCCCATCCGGTGTGGGAGTTGCGACCGCTGCTGGCAAGGCGGCTTTCTGGGACATCATGGGAGCGCCGATAGATTCACCGAAGATCGTGGCGATCGAAGGCGAGTTCGCCATGACGTCCGGCCACTCGCAGGAGTTCAAGACGCAGGCGGTCGCACAGCAAGTCGGCAAGCGACTGCGCGTCCTGCTCTCGTACAACAACGCAGGTATCGACGATGAACTCGTTGGCAGTGTTGTTCCGCCTGAGATCCAGGGATACGACATCGCAAGCCAGTGGGCATCCTACGGCTGGAACGTCTTCTCGATCGACAATGCCAACGACTATGATCAGGTCGCTGCGGCGTTCAAGGCGATGGAGGATTCCGATCCTGCCGACAGGCGTCCGCGCATCCTGGTTGGACCTACAGTCAAGGGCTGGTGGCCGGGAGCGATCGATGGCGAGATCCCTGGTTTCGGCAAGCAGATCATTGATCATGCGTCGCACCCCTATGGCTTCCCACAGAACGGCGACTACTTCCGCGGCCTCGCCCGCACCTTCGAAGAGCACTACGGAGTCAAGTTCGAAGGCATTGAGGATGGCCCGATCAGCGACGACCGCGAGCGCCTGATCCAGTTCAAGACGAACATCGACATCGCGATGTCGATACTAGATAAGAACGGCCTTGGCGACTGGCTCGCGGAGCGGCTCGTACAGATCGGGGATGGCGTCAGGGACGATCTTCCCCTGAAGGCCAACCGGAACGGAGACCCGTTCCAGGATGAGCGCCTCAGGGTCAGCAATCTTCCTGTCGAGCCTCAGAGCGTGACCGCCAGCGCGGCAAATGACGATGGATCGACGGATGTCAGCATCAAGCTTTTTGAAGAGCCTGGCAATGTGCGTGGAACGCGTCGGGCGATCTCCGAGATCTTCAAGTACGCGAACTACGTGACGGACAACAGGTTCGTGTCGATCGCCGCAGACCTTGCTGAATCGATCAATGTTCAGCACAGTGCTCTGTTCGGCTACTTCGACCCGTTGACCAACCCATCTGGAACCATCCTAAAGGCCGGTATCCAGGAGGCTGGTAACGCATCGACTGCAGTTGGTCTCGCAGGCCAGTCGATCTCGCTCGACCCGAATGTCCACAACGGAGTGTGGGCGCTAAGCGGCACGTACGGCGCGTTCACCCCGCTGATGTACCTGCCGGCTCGAGTGTGGAGCCAGCAGAACCAGGACAGTCCGTTCCGCGTGGGCGTGCTGCACATCCTCGCCGGGCACTCTGGACCTGAGACTGCAGCGGATGCACGAACCCACTTCGGTATCTTCGCCCCGCAGGTTTGGAAACTGTTCCCGAGAGGGCAGGTGATCACGCTCAGTTTCTGGGACTACAACGATGTCGCCCCAGGCTACTTTGCCGCAGCGGAAATCGCAGCCCGCGACCCGAAGGTCGGCGTGATCGTCCTTGAGGTTGCAAGGCCAGACTTCCCGGTGGCCGACCGTTCGACATTCGCCGACTCAGACATCCGTGCAGCAGCCAAAGGCCTGTACGTCATCAAAGACTTCGATCCTGACAAGCCACGACATGGCTACGTCGTGACACAGGGCTCGAGTTCGACGGTCAATCTCGTCAACTCGCTGCCACGGCTGGCCGAGGCGGGGATCAACGTGAAGGTGATCGCCTGTATCAGCGAAGAGCTGTTCGACCGGCAGCCCGAGTCTTATAGAGAGTCGGTTCTGCCTGCGGGCTCTAAGAACGACATGATGATTGTGAGCACCGGAACTCAGCGCGTGATGCCGCTGCGCAATGTCGGACCGCTCACGGCTGACTACTCGCTGTTCTCGGACTGGGATGACCAGTGGCTGAGCGGTGGAACAGAGCCGGATGTGATTGCAGAGGCACACCTCGATGAGGAGTCGATAGTGGACGGGATCACTCGGTTCGCAAATGAGCGTGAGGCTCGACTAAGCAAGCAGCGCGATGAGCTTGCCAGTCTCTAGCCTTCACGAGAGAGTTTGATTGTGAACGGCGGCGCCACACCAGCGCCGTCGTTCTGGTTCGGGCGCTGAAAGATCGGCTGCAACCACCCGGAGACAACGTTGGAGACGGGCGATGTATTTCTACGATGAGAACGAGGTCCAGCGGCGAAAGCTGGTTCCTGGAGTCGAGGCCCGGCTGATCTGGGGCGAGCGGATCATGGTGGGCATCATCGATATCGAACCGAACGCTGTTGTTCCGGAGCACAGCCACCCGCATGAGCAGTGCGGACGAGTGCTGCAGGGCGCTGCATGGTTCACTGTCGGCGGCGAAAAGAGGCTGCTAGAGGCAGGTGACCACTACGTTATTCCGGGCGATGTGAAGCACCTTGTCGAGGCCACCGAAGCCGGGTGCCAGGCTCTTGATATCTGGTCGCCAATCCGCGAAGAGTACATCTCGGACGATGTGCAGTTCTTCCAGTAGTAGCCCGACTTGCCCAGGCGCGAAACGAGGCCCGGACAACTGTCCGGGCCTCGTCACATTAGCGAACTGATTGCCTACTTCTTCGACTCGGCGAAGATCTCACCGATCTCTTCAAGCGCCGCCTTGAACTCCTGCGCCTTGCCCATGTCTACGTGCTGCTTCACGTAGCTGCCCAGCTTGCAGGCGTTCCAGACCTTCTCGTGCAGGTCAGGCCACTTTGCAGTGTGCTCAGGCTTGAAGTAGTCCGTCCAGATAACGAGGATATCGTCCTTGGCCTTCTTCGCGTGCTCCTCCTTCACCTGCACGTAGCGGGCGAAGGAGTTGTGGTCAGCGACGGACGACGGTGCGCCAAGCCCCTCGATCAGCTCAGTCATTCGAATCACGGTCTGGGCTGCCTGGATCGCGTCGCGAGGGTCATATATTCCACATGGGATATCGCAGTGCGCTGCTGCGGTTCCGATGGGTAGGATGCGGTCGGCCAGCCTCTTAATGTCCAGAATCATTCAGGACTCCTTGCTTGTCAGATGCCTGGTGTCTGCCCGACAGCCCTTTTCGGTAGGGCATCAGGCGAAAAAGCCGCGGAGGCTGAAGGTGCCCTCCGGGGCCGTAAATCTATCATGGATGTGTGGCATCTTGATGTCCGGGGACCCATGATCGGCAAACTGCTCGAAATTCTCACCTCAAAGATCGTCCGGATCGATGGCTCAAGCATGGAGCCAGCGTTGCCAGATCGCGCGTGGGTGATCGTCAGCCGATGGGCCTATTCAGGCTCACTGAAACCGGCGCGCTTCGACATCGTCCGCTTCGAGGATCCCGAGTCTCCCGGGCGGTGGCTCGTTAAGCGAATCGTTGGATTGCCAGGAGAGGAGGTCGTTCTGGCGAAAGGCGCTTTGCAGATCGACGGCGAGAAGATCGAGGATCGGTTTGCGGCTGCGACTGGTGAAGATCAACTAGATCATTCATGGTGGCCGCGAGACGGCGAATACGTGGTCCTTGGTGACAACCGCTCAGGCTCACGCGATAGTCGAAAGTTCGGAACAGTGCAGGCGAAAGCGATTACCGGCAAGGTCGTCAGGCGCTTGCACTAGGGAGAAATCTGGTCGATCAGGCTATCCACTCGCCCCGAGATCTCATCACGGATTTTCCGGACCTCTTCTAAAGGCTGGCCCTTGGGATCCGGCAGGCCCCAGTCAACGACCTCGTCCAGTCGCAGCGCAGGGCACGCCTCTGTATCTACCTGGCAGCCCATTGTGATCACGCGAGTCCTGTCATGGATCA
>JANQIZ010000366.1 GCA_028281895.1 Dehalococcoidia bacterium | reverse complement strand
CGGAAGGCGTCTCGTTCCAGGCGGCAGCAGCTATTCCCTGCGCCGGACTGACCGCATACGAGGCCGTAGTGAGGCGCATCAATGTCCAGCCCGGCCACGTGGTCTGGATGCAGGGAGGCGCTGGCGGAGTCGGTGGCTTCGGCATACAGATCTGCAAGGCGCTGGGAGCCACGGTCATAACGACAGCATCAGCCCGCAATCACGACTTCGTGAAGTCGATCGGAGCCGACTACGCCATCGACTACAACACCGAGGATGTTGTATCTCGCATCATGGAGATCACCGATGAGCGCGGCGTCGATGGTGTGCTTGGAGCCGTGGATTCGCCAACGGCGGACCAGGGCATCGACGTTCTCGCGTTCCGTGGCGGTATCGCGTGCGTGGCCGGCCTGCCAACTCTCAACGACGGCACCTTCATGAACGCGCGCTCGGTCCACCAGGTCGCATACGGTGGTGCTCACACATCGAACAACCGGGCAGCGCAGGTCGATCTGGCGAGCATGGCTGAAGAGATGATCGAGATGCTGGCAGAGGGAAAGATCGACCCGATGATCGAGCAGGTCATTGGCCTTGATGAGATTCCATCAGGGCTGGCCCAGCTTCAGACGAGGCATGTGCGCGGCAAGATCGTCGCCCATATCGGCTGATTCAGCGCTCGAGCGCTGCGCAAGAGGGAACTAGATCCCGAGGTGCTCGGACAGTGCGGCGAGCACGTCGTCCGGCTGCGGATACGACTCCTGCTCCAGGCTCCGGTTGTAGGGCCACGGAACGTCTTCAGCGCCAACCCTGACCACTGGACCGTCCAGCCACTCTGAAGATCGCTGCTGCAGCTCTGCTGTTATCTCGGCCATCAGGCCACCGTTGCGCCTCGCAGTGTCCAGCGTAAGCACGCGGTTGGTCTTCTCAACAGACGTCTGTAGCGTGTCGTAGTCGACCGGATTCAGCGAACGCAGGTCGATCACCTCGGCGCTGACGCCTCTGCCGGCCAGTTCGTCCGCAGCTTTGCCAAGAACTCGCATTCCCGCGCCGTAGGAGATGAGCGTCACATCATCGCCTTCGCGCTGGATGTTGGCGCTACCGAACGGAACCTCGTAGTGCTCGTCTGGCACCTCGCCACGCATCGGGTACAGCAGCGCAGGCTCAGCGAACATCACCGGATTGCGATCCTTGAGAGCGGTTCTCATGAGGCCCAGGGCGTCGTAGGGCGTCGAAGGACACACGCAGCGCATGCCGGGCACTTCAGCCAGCCATGTCTCAAACGACTGCGAGTGCGTTGCGCCAAGCTGCACTCCTGCGCCTGTGGGAGCCCTGAGCACCAGTGGCACTTCGATCTGGCCGCCGGACATGTAGCGAAGATTTGCCGCCATGTTCACGATCTGGTCGAATGCGACAAGAGAGAAGCTGATCGACATCAGCTCAACAACAGGCCGCAAGCCACCGGCCGCCGCGCCAATCCCCGCGCCAACGAACGCCGCCTCGGAGATCGGAGTGTCGATGATTCGCTTTTCGCCGTACTTCTTCAGGAAACCATCGGTCACCGCGTACGCGCCGCCGTACTCGCCGATGTCCTCGCCCATGATGAACACGCTGGGATCGGAATCGAGCGCTTCGGCCAGCCCGCGCTTGATCGCTTCTCTGAATAGGATTTCTGCCATATTTACGTTAAGTATTGCCAGGCTCGTCAGGCGAGCACATCATCGAACAGCTCTTCGGGGTCTGGCTGCGGGCTCTCTTCTGCGAACTTCACCGCGCCCGCAATCTGCTCGTCCACGCTTGCCTTCAAGTCGTCGATCTCCGCCTGTGTAGCCAGCCCGTGCTCAAGCAGCATCCGAGGGTAGGCCTCAACAGGGTCCCGGCGACGCCACTCGTCAACCTCATCCTGCTCACGGTACTTCTGCCCGTCTGCGTAAGAGTGTCCAACGTAGCGGAAGGTCTTCGCCTCAATAAAAAGCGGGCCCTCGCCGGCCCGCAATCTCGATATCGCAGCTTCGGTCGCCTCACGTACGGCGACTACATCCATGCCATCTACTACGACGGCATCGATGCCGTACTTGTCTACATCTGTGTAGAAGTCAGGGCTGCCCGCGCGCACGCGCTCAACCGCTGAGCCCATACCGTAGCCGTTGTTCTCCAGCACGAAGAGCATCGGCACTTTCCAGACAGCCGCAAGATTCAGAGTCTCGTGATAGATCCCCTGGTTTGTGGACCCGTCTCCAAAGAAACAGACGGTCACGCCATCTGTTTCCTGGTACTTCTGTGAGAAGGCGAGCCCGAGAGCCAGCGGGAACTGGCCGCCGACTATGGCATGGCCGCCCATGAAGCGCTTTGCGGCATCGAACAAGTGCATCGATCCGCCCTTGCCTTTGCTCAGCCCCGTCTTGCGGCCAAACAGCTCGGCCATCGAGCGGTTTACATCAAGGCCGCGGGCCAGCGCATGGCCGTGGTCCCTGTAGTGGGTGACTATGTAGTCCTGGTCCTGGAGCGGGCTGACAGCGCCAACGCCTGTCGCTTCTTGCCCGATGTAGAGATGCAGAAAGCCTCTGATGTCGCCCTTGGCATAGTGCTCACCGCAGGCCACTTCGAACTGCCGGATCAGATACATCTGCCGGAACATCTCCAGCAACTGATCCTGGCTGTACGGGACAGATGCAGCAGTCCCGTTCCGTGATTTCTTTGCAGCCTTAGCGGCCGATTTGTCAGCTTTCTGGCGGGGTTTTGTCTGTGATTGACTCGCCATTGGCTCTCCAGCTGACTAGTTTTAGGAAGGATTGGCCGAGCGACTATGCCTGCTCGACCATCATGATCTGAGCTGATTATTCTACACAAGCCCAAGTTCGGTCATCGGTGCTGCCACAGTATGGGCTGACCGCTCATCCTACTGTGGACTGCGCCGATTGAAGCACATTCTTCAGCAGCATGGCGATGGTCATCGGGCCAACTCCTCCGGGCACCGGTGTGATGGCAGAAGCGACCTCAGCGGCCTCATCGAAGATCACATCGCCCGCAAGGCGATAGCCGGACTTCTTCGATGCATCCGGCACACGTGTTGTGCCAACGTCGATCACAACTGCGCCCGGTTTGACCATATCGCCGGTGATCGAGCCTGGAATGCCTGTCGCAGACACCAGCACATCGGCTCTTTGAGTCTCAGCTGCCAGGTCGGCAGTTCCCGTGTGGCACACAGTGACAGTTGCATTGGCGCCCTTTCCCCGTTCCAGCAGGAGGCCGGCGAGTGGCTTTCCCACAAGATTGCTGCGGCCAACTATCACTACATGCGCGCCACTCACCTCGACTCCCTCTTCCACAAGCATCCGCTGGACACCGCTTGGCGTGGCGGGAGCGAAGCGTCTCTGGCCGCTGAATAGCAGGCCGACATTCTCCGGGTGCAGGCCATCGACATCCTTGCGCGGGTCGATCGCCTTCACCACCTCGTCTTCATCCAGGTGATCCGGGAGCGGAATCTGCACAAGAATCCCGTGAACATCTGGATCGTCGTTGAGCCCGGCGACTGTCTCAAGCAGCAGCTCTCGCGGCGTGTCAGCGGGAAGCTTGACCACGCTGCCGTTCATTCCCACCTGCTGAGCAGCGCGCTCCTTGCTGCGGACATAGACATGCGACGCCGGATCATCGCCAACGATCACGACGGTTATGCCGGGAGTGATTCCATGTTCAGATTTGAGCGCGGCAACGCCATCGGCCACCTCCTGCCGGACCTTTGCGGCGATGGTTTTTCCGTCGATCACTCGTGCTGTCAATTGGCGCTCTCCGGGGTGCTATTCGAACTGGCAGATCGTAACATCCAGAGATCAGATTCTGACCACCAGCATTTAGCAGACGAGCAGCAACAGATGATCTATACCGGAGTCGACCTGATCGAGATACCGCGGGTAGCCGGGGTGCTCGAGAGATATCCCAAGAGGTTCCTGGAAAAGGTCTACACCGAGGGTGAGCAACGCTACAGCCGCGGGCGTCCTCCGCAACTGGCCAGCAGATTCGCAGCCAAAGAGGCGGTGATGAAGGCGCTTGGAACCGGAGTTCGCGGCGTGCCCTGGAAGGACATCGAGGTGACGCGCAGGCCGGGCCAGGCGCCGGAGATCCTGCTTCATCGCAACGCTAAAGCGCGGGCCGAAAGGATGGGAATCACCAGGATCGCGCTCAGCCTCTCGCACTCAAGGGAGATGGCA
>JANQIZ010000349.1 GCA_028281895.1 Dehalococcoidia bacterium | reverse complement strand
TCGAGCTCGCTTGCTGCGACCCTGAGATCGGAGAGCATGTCGGGCAGGATGGTGACAACGACCGTCTGGTCGTCAGCCGCGATGAACACCCCGAAGCAGAGGGGCAGGAATAGCCAGTAGGGCCTGAGAAGAGTGCGGATCCGGTCCATGGTTCCGGGGTGTACCTAGAGCGGCGGTTCGATGGAGATATCCCCATCGAATTCGAAGTCGATGCGGCGAACGTAGTCTGCCTCATCTTCAGGCTGAAGTCGTCCGGTGATCACCGCGGTGTGCAGCAGTGACGTACCACGGTCAACGTGCATACGGACATCCAGGATTTCGCCTGGCAGGACCGTGCCAACGAGCGCGCGGAGCGCCTCAGACGGAACTTTGCCGTCCAGCAAGATGATCTCTCCATCAGATGAGCTGTCTGCCGGATAAGCGGGGTCAGTGGTGCTGTCGAGCACGTCGGTCACAAGTTGAACAGGGTCAAGGAAGCTGAACGGGCTGTCTTCCGGAGCAATGCTGGCCCAGTTGCGCGTGAGCGGGTTCGTCATCCAGGTCTCGCCATCGATAACCACGGCGTCGACCTTCACGAACAGTCGACCAAGGTCGGCTCCGGCGGATACAGAGAGCTGTCGAGGCACTATGACGGCGCCGGTTGCCGATCTGAGGCTAAGGCCGCCGGGCAGAGAAGTGGAGCCTTTGGGATGTGTGAGCTTGAACTCGAACTCCGGCACTTCAGCCATGGCAGCGCGAGTGTTTTCAAGCGCCTGGGGCGGGAAAATCGACTCTGGCGTGGGCGTTGCGTCGTCTCCTGAGCCACAGGCGACGAAGATCGCCAGAGCGATCGCCCAGAGAGATGTGACTAAGTAGCGCCTATTCAGATTGCCGGGTTTCATCGCACCCAATATAGGCTTCGGAGCGATGATCGTGGAGCGTGCGAACGCCACAATCTCTTGATATCGCGCTTGCTGGCGCAGATGGCCTACGGGTCAGAACAGTCCCGCATGAACCCGCAGTTCGTGCAGCGCAACTTGCAGTGCAGGTCCAGCATCACGGTTGCGCAGATGTCGCACTCCCACAGCGCACGATTGGCTGCGGTCGTGGGCTCTGCGTCCGGGACGGTGACTGGCGTCTGGGTGGTCATGGCAACTCTCGCTGAGTCCAGTTGGCTGGATTCGACGACAGAACCGTAGCGTTCCCCAGCGATAAGTCAGATTAAGGCGCGTTATCCGGTCGTAATCCGACGGTTAACTCAGCCAATACTGGCTACTGGGGATCTGAAGCCACCATGACCGGCTGGCCAGAGAGATCGTCGATGGTGCCGAACGCCTCCAGCGTCACGACAGCGCTGTCGTACTCTGAGATGCTGCCTGGAAGCACGAACTCCACTCTTCCCTGCCCCGCTTCGTTCACCTGGAAAGCCGCAACGGGCGTTGGCACGCCGTCCTGCACCAGCGACAGCATGTACTGGTATCCCTGTGGAGCGGGAGCCAGGCTAGAAACCAGGAACACCGCCTCATCATCGAAGTTCTTGACCGCGAGTGTGCCGATCGCCTCTGGAGCTTCCGCGCTGCCTTCGAGGTATTCAGGGACACGGTATTCGCGGTTCTGAGTGACGAAGGTCAGCCATTGCTGGTTCTTGAGAGCCTCTTCCAGCCCGGCATTGATCGTTCGCAGCCGCGCGACCTCGGCATCCTGGACAACGAAATGAGCCTGCGCTTCATCTATGGACGTCTGCAACGCGGCAAGCTCGCCCCTGCTCTGCTCGATGTCCTGCCGCAGACTGGCAAGGTCCGAGTCCAGGCGGGAGTTCTCAGTAATGGAGACAGCGGTGACAGCCACAAGCGCAACTATCGCGGCCGCGGCTCCGGTGTAGGCAACATGCACCGGCCTGAGCAGTCTGCGAAGCAGCGGCGTAGATGGCGGGTTGACGGCGCGGGCGTCTTCCTGCGCCACTCCCCTCAGGTGCAGATCACTGTCTACCTGGGCCATCAGCAGACGCTTGACGCGGTATGAGGGCTCGACATCTGGCGCCAGGTGGGCGAGGTTCTCAGCGGCCTCGGTGAATCGACGCAGTTCGTCACGAGCTTCCGGCGAAGATTCCAGTAGCGCGTCGACACGCTCACGCTCTTCTGGCGACAGGGCGTTAAGCGCGTATCCCGCGAGATCACCCCACGGGTCTGGGACCGTGAAATCCAGGTTATCGGGATCGGTCATACAGCTGCACTGATCTCGCTGCTAAGAGCATTTCGCAGCTTCTTCAGGGCAAGGCGCATCCGGGTCTTCACGGTACCGAGCGGCTGCCCGGTCTTCCCAGCAATCTCCGCCTGCGTCAGCCCCTTGAAGTAGGAAAGCTCTACTACTTGCCT